>DATHEW010000031.1:0-3241 GCA_035318425.1 Candidatus Acidiferrum sp.
CGCATCCGCGACGGCTTGATCGCGTCGGACGAACAAGTTCACGCGGCAATGCCGGCAGTCGCATGAACCTCACGCGTGAATTGCGGGAAGGCATCAGCATTTCCGCGAGCGCGATCTTTGCGAACAAGCTTCGCTCTGCGCTCACAACGCTCGGCATCGTGATCGGCATCGTGACGGTGTCGTTGATGGCAATGGCGATCGACGGGATGCGGCAAACATTTGTCCGCAGCATCTCCGCGCTGGGCGCAGATGTGTTCTACATCGAGAAGTTTCCGTGGGAGCGCACGATGGCCTTTTGGAAAATCCGCAATCGGCGCGACTTCGCGATCGGTGATGCGAAGATCATCCAGAGGGAATCGATGCACACGCTGGCGATATCCATCGAGAACTCCGTCACGCTGCCCGTGCGCTACAAGGACCGCAACTCGTCTGGCGTTTGGATTGTCGGCAACAACGAGCAGAGCGCTCTCGTTCGCCAACTGAACCTGAAGCACGGGCGCTTCTTCTCGGAAGCAGAAGTAGCCGGCGCGCGCCCGGTTTGCGTGCTGGGCGCGGAGATTGCCAACAAGCTCTTCCCGCAAGGCGGCGCGATGGGAGAACGAATCCAGGTAGCCGGTAAAAGTTTTGAGGTCATTGGTGTGAACGAAAAGTTCGGCCCGTTCCTGTTCGCGAACATGGACAACCAGGTCATCATTCCGATCACGCGGCTCACCTCCGATTTCGTCCGCGATCCTTACATCTTCTTCATGGTGAAGATTCGGCCGGGCATAAAAATGGAGGACGCGCGCGAAGAACTGCGCGGCATCGTGCGCAAGATTCGCCGCGTTCCGCCGGGCGTCGAAGATGATTTCGCCATCAACCAGCAGGACATGGTGATCAAGCAGTTCGACAAAGTGGGACGGATCATCGGCTCCGTCGGGCTGTTCATCACGGGACTCGCGCTGTTCGTCGGCGGCATCGGCATCATGAATATCATGTTCGTTTCGGTGGCTGAACGGACGAAGGAGATCGGCATCCGAAAAGCGATCGGGGCAAAGCGGCGCACCATCTTGATACAATTCCTGATTGAGGCGGCCGCGATTTGTTTGTTCGGCGGATTGATCGGGCTCGGCGTCGCGTGGGCAGCGAGCTTTGGGTTGAAAAAGTTCATGCCCAACGGCATGTCGTGGTCAGTGGCCGCGCTCGCCATTGTCGTTTCGCTCATCACGGGAATCGTCGCAGGTTTTCTTCCGGCATATCGGGCCGCGCGGATGAGCCCGGTGGATGCGTTGCGCGCTGAATGAGCATCACGGCGAAATCGACATCCGCCCGACGCGCCGGCATGGTTCAGTTCCGCACGGAGCTGCACGAGAGTTTTCTCATGGCAATGAGCGCGCTGGCCGCGCACAAGCTGCGCTCCGCGCTGACATTACTCGGCGTGACCGTCGGCGTGTTCTCGATCATCGTCGTGATGACGGCGATGCGGGTCTTGCAGTCGAACATCGAGAAGGAAATGGGGCAACTCGGCGCGCGCACATTCAGTGTGCAAAAGTTTCCGCCTATCTTCGTGGGCGGACGTGAGGGCTGGGAAAAATACTGGCGCCGCAAGAACATCACGTGGCAGCAAATTCAAACGCTCAAGGAGAAAGCCACGCTCGCACGAAACATCGCGGTGGAAACTTACTTCGGCCGCGATGCTGTTCTCTCGCGCTTCGCCGAAGTGGACGTCGATGTGCCGATGCTCGGCGTTTCACCGGAATCATTTTCGGCGAAGAATTGGAACGTGGAACACGGACGCGCCATCATGAGTTCTGATTTGGACAGCACGCGTTCGGTGTGTGTACTCGGCAGCACGCTCTCGAAGAAACTTTTCCCTCACAGCACGGCGCTCGGTGAACGCGTGAAGTTCCGGGGAATCAATTACTCGGTCGTCGGCGTGCTGGAATCCAAGGGCCAGTCGCTCGGCGGCGATCAGGACACGTTTCTGGCAATCCCGATCAGCACCGGCCTGAACCGCTATGGCGCGACATTCCGCAGCCTCGCCATCCTGATCGAAGCGCCGAGTGAAAAGTCGCTCGATGACACGATGGAACAAGTCCGCGGCATCCTGCGCGCGATCCGAAAAGTGCCGCCGCAGGATTCAGATGACTTCGAAGTGTTCACCAATGATTCACTGATCGAGCAATTTCGTTCCATCACGTTTGCTGCGCGAACCGGCGCGGCGGTGATCAGCTCGATCGCGTTGCTCGCGGCCGGGATCGGCATCATGAATATCATGCTTGTGTCGGTGACGGAACGGACGCGCGAGATTGGCATTCGCCGCGCCGTCGGGGCGAAGAAGCGAAACATCCTCACGCAGTTCATCAGTGAGGCCGTGATCATCTGCCAGCTCGGCGGCGTGATCGGAGCGGTGCTCGGAATCCTGGCGGGTAACGCCGCAGCGTTCGCTTTCAAAGTTCCGCCGGTTTTCCCATGGGACTGGGCGCTGCTCGCGATGGTTGTTTGCACCATTGTTGGTCTCATCTTCGGTGTGTACCCGGCCGTGAAAGCGGCGAACATGGATCCGGTGGAATCGTTGCGCTACGAGTGATGCGGTTTGGCTAAGAGAGAATTCTCAGAAACGCTTCACGCCGTGATGCCGGGTAGGGCGTCGCTGTCTTCAGCGCGCCGCGCCGCGCGCGAAAGACCGAACGCGCACTAGTTTTCTCCACACGCCTCACCCCAGCGTGGTGAGGACAGCGCGCCCTTGTATCTTGGATTTGGGTTACTCTCCGGGCGCCTTGTTTGTTCGGGCAGGACTTCTGCCCGGCAAGGTACCGACGCGAGGCCGGCCGCCCCGCGCCGGCGGCGGCACCGAGTTCGCGCGCGCCCTTGGACCTGGAGTCCGCTAGGTAGCCTGAATCGGTGTCGCTCTGTCGTTGGTTCAACTCGAACAGTTGCCGGAGCGGCATCGAACTTATTCCGCGTCAACTCGCATCACAAGGCCGAGTCGCCAGCATCCACGCCACGATCCATATTATGAATCCGACCACTCCCGCCACCACCCGGCCAATGCCGACTTATCTCGGTCTGGACATCGCCAAACGTACCCTCGAGCTGAGTGTGCATCCGCCCTCGCCATCCTGCGCCAGATCGCGGGCCCGATCCAAATAGGCCGCGCGTCTGCTGGCCACGTTGTCCGGCACTTAAAGCAACTGGCGGAAGAGATGCAGACGGCGGCTTTGGCCGGACTGGCGCCCTACAACCACGACAGCGGACCGCA
>DATHEW010000032.1:0-5427 GCA_035318425.1 Candidatus Acidiferrum sp.
AATAATCGAGCGCCACTTGAACGCCGTGTCCGATTTGATCGCCGAACTCCCCTTCGATCTCCTGCACGGTGTGGTCTTCATCGCAATCCGCACAGGGCTCGAATATCTCCGTGTTCGGAGTGAAACGCGCCACGCGAAAAACATTCGTCGTGAACGACGATGCGCCGAGCCGGCTGAGAATTTCCATCGACGCCATGAAGAATGAGCCGCCTGCATTCAAGTATTGCGTGATCACTCCCTGTTGCTGCGCGCTCAGCGTATCGCCCTGAACGTTGAAGCTGTCGTTGATGCGCCAGATCACCACTTTGTAGGGCAGTAGGCGCAGGAACGTCGGCGTGCTCGAAGAGTTCGTGACGTGCAACACATCGAAGCTCACACCCGCGGCTTGCAGCGCGTCCGTGTAAGTGGTGATCGGCAACGGAGGATCATCGCCTCCCGTTTCCGGGTCAGGCTCGGTGAACGCATTCACGAGCAGCACCGTAGCGGCGGTCGGCGCGACAAAGACGAAGTTCGTGCCGCCACTATTATTCGTCGCCGTGTTACCCGCGGCGTCTGTCGAGATGACGGCGAATTGATACGTGGCGCCAATGACCAGGTTCGTCAGCTCCAGCGCATGGTCTAATACCAGCGCCGTATTCGTCGCCGATCGATTCAGCGTGCTGTTCGTGTTGAAGCGCACCAGCGAGGTCGCGGGTTCATCCGTTTGCCAGACCACCAACGCCTGGCCGAATTGGTTTTCCGTTGTGACACCGCTGATCACCGGTGGCTGCAAATCACCCAGCGCATTCGCCGTGCGCAAAATTCCCGCCGACGTGTCGAAGTATTCCGCGCGAATAAAATCACCGTGCGCGAACTGCAGCACGCCATCGTTCACAGCCGTGCCCGTCGCCGTCGCCACGCTGCCCGTGAACGTGCCGGGGAATTGCGAAACCTTCAGCGTCACGGCAAAGCCATCCGGCTCCGTGGCGCTCTTGAGCGTGATGTTCACCGTTTGCTGCGCGCCCAGATCAACGTCGATGACTTTCAGGTTCATCCGCGACGGCACGGTGTAAGCCGTCCGATCAAACAGCACCACGCCTTCGCCGGGCGCAGGCATCAACGCTGAAACCACGAGTGCAAAATCCTGATCGATTTCCGCTGAGTCCGAGCGCGCGTCCTGCACCACGTTGCGCGCAACCACACGCACGGTGTATTCGCCGAGTTGCGGATAGCTGATGTAAATGCCCTCGACGTTGTTGAGGTTGTCGTAAGCAGGCGCGCCGGCAATCGATTCGCCTTCGTCGAATTGGTTGCCATGGAAAATCTGGCCGTCGGGCGCGACCACCTCCAGATCGAGATCATTCACCAGCGCCACAAGCGCGCCGGGAAATCCCGGGACATCGGTGTAGGCCAGCGTGATCACAAGCGGCTGATTTACGTCCATGACCACCACGCGCCGCTCGAACGTCTGGCTCGTCGCCAGTTTCACCGACTGATCCACGTAGTCGTACGAGCGCGCAGGATCGAGCAGTGTCTGGAGATCGATGCGGCCCCAGCCTTCGTCCATGTTCGGCGTCGGTCCGGCTTCCACGCTGTCGTCCATGTCCCAAGCGGAATTGATCAACGCCGCTTTCACCAGGGCAGGGGATGGCGTCGCGTTCGTGTGCGTCTCGCGAAAATATTGGACGAACACCGCGGCGGCGCCCGCCGCATGCGGTCCGGCCTGGCTCGTGCCGCCTTGGAACATATAGTTCTGCGAAATGTCGCCCCAGGCGTACTCGTCGTTGGCGAAGGCAGATCGCAGCGATGAAATCCAAGTTCCCGGCGCGACGAGGTCGGGCTTGATCCGACCATCCTCGGCCGGGCCGCGGCTTGAGAAATCCGCCATCGCTTCACGGCCTTCTTCGTAGAGAAAATAATCGAAGCGATCATTCTGCGATGCGCCGGTGGCGATGACGTTCTTCGCGACTGCCGGACTGCCGATCGTTTGTTGGCCGGGACCAGCGTTGCCTGCGGAGAATTCCAGAATGTAACCCTGGTCGCCGATCACTGCGGCGTTGCCGTCGCGCACCAGCGCGTCGAATTCCGCTGCGCTGATGTCGTAGCGTCCTTGCGTGTCGTCGCCCCAACTGTTCGAGCCGATCTCCGCGCCCGCGCCCATCGCATCCGTCGTGAGCGCCTGAAAGCTGGGCGGTGCCTGATAACCACCTTCAGCATCGAACATTCGTTGCGCGATGATGTGCGCGCCTGGCGCGACACCCAGACCCCACAGCGCGCCGTAGTCATCGAGTTCACCCGTCGCACCATTTCCCGCGACGATGCCCGCGCAATGCGTGCCGTGCCCGTGCTCATCAGACGCGTCTTCTAACTCGCCGTAAAAAAACAGCGCATCCACGCGCCCAAACAAATCAGGATGCATCGACGCGATGTCGCCCATGTGCAGTCCGCTGTCGGCCACGGAGATCGCCACGCCGCTCCCGTCGTAACCGAGCGCTTGAGTCCAGGTGGCGTGACCGCCGCTGTCGCCGCCGACAATCTTCGAGGCCGTTTCGTCCACGAGTTTCATCTTCGGCGCCGCTTCGACCCAGAGGACGGCGTCGGATTCGGCGAGCTTCGCGATTAGCGTGGCGTTGAGCGCACCCCGCCATACATGGCCAAAGCGCATCGAAGACTGGGAGCCAATCCTTTTCAACAACCCGCGCGCTGCGCCGAGCTGTTGCGCCGTGGAATCCTGCGCGAGGAGAATACTGACTTCGACTTCGCCCAGACCTTGCTTCTGCGAAGCCACCTTGCCGTGCAGCTTGTGTTCCGGCTTGAATGGACCGGTCCACCGCACGAACTGTAGCTGCTGCAGATCCTTCACCCGCACGCCGCTCGCACGCGCCACGAAGGCGTTGTCCGGCACATACTGCACCATCGACACGCCGAGTGCGCGGAGTTGCTGCAACCATTCGGATCTCGGAGCGCCGGTGAATTGGATGAGGAACAAACCGCTGTGCGGCAGTTCGAGTGATTTAGCTGCGGCGGCGCCGGAAGGCAGGGCGACCTTGTCCGGCGTGGCAATGCGCTCATTGCGCAGCCGGATCTCACTCGCGTTAACGCACGCAATAACGGCCAAAAAAAGAAAAGCGAAACAGGAAGCAACACTTCCGTGACGCTTGCGGATGGAGGAAATCACGCGCGAAAGGTAAGCGCAAAGTCGCCCAGAGTCGAGCGACAGCCCGGGATCACGGCAATTCACCAGCGAACCCTTGAAGGCGCATTACGCGATGTTCCATTGAGTGCCACCCCATCAGGCAGCCGGTTGCCGCCCCTTCTCCGCGTTCGTCAACGGTCGGTAAAACGTCAGTGCGTTCCGATCCACGTCGTAGAGTGCGAACTCCAACGATCCGCCTTGTTTGTATCGCCAGCATCCAGAGCTTTGATTGTTCCGAAGGTCAAACCGGTGCTGCCAAACTCGCTCAGAAGTTTACCGCCGCACGGATACCGACCATGGGAGCCGCGTCGTAATCGGTCTCGGCGATCTTATGACC
Organism: Candidatus Acidiferrum sp.; assembly: GCA_035318425.1. Taxonomy (GTDB): domain Bacteria; phylum Verrucomicrobiota; class Verrucomicrobiia; order Limisphaerales; family SIBH01; genus JANNGC01. The sequence goes on from DATHEW010000032.1 coordinate 3,513, forward strand.
ATGACGATCTTCCGTGAGCAGTTCGCCTCCGACAGAAACGCCGCCCACCAGCTCGAGCGCTGCGTTGGCGCATACCTGCCAGGAAACTTTGCCGTAAATCGGGTATGAGGAATCTTCGCCGACGCCTTCTCGCACGCGCGCATCGTCTGAGAGACGAAAGCGCTTTTCGCTGAACTGCACCCCGCCAGCCACGCTCCAAGTACCGTTGATCTTGTAGCGCAGTTCCCCGCCGGGACCGCCTGTTCCAGCGACGTCGATGTAACCGCTCTCGATCGACCACAGTTCCGTGATCTGCCAATTCACGATCACGATGGGGCGAACCCGGGCGTCGTCCTCTATCTCCGTGGACGCCGTGAAGCCCGCTCCCACTGCCAGCCGGTCGTTCACGCGATACGTCACACCCAATACCCCGCCAAACGTGATCGCATCCTCCGCATCCGCGTCTGATTCCCCCGCGAAGCCGATTGAGGGGCCGCAAAAAACGCTCCACGAATCATTGATCACGTAATGGCCCAAAACCGTGGCGCGCAGCGTGTGAATGTCATCCCACGGGGCGGGTCGCGAAAAGTCGTAGGCACTGAACCGGTAGGCGAGCATCGGCTCGATCCGCACCCGCTCATTCAAGTTGAACGTACGCGAACCCGTCACACCAAAACGCGTCTCGTTGAACTCACCTCCGCGATTCTCGATGTCCGCGTCCCCACGATAGGCAATGCCTGCCGCGAAGTGGTATGCATTACTTTCCTGCGCCACTAACGGCAGCACTCCGGCAAGGCCGCAGCACACGGCGACGGGCCAACGGGTCGAAGAGACAAAGCGGTGACGCAAGTCGTGTTTCATATTGCGGGGAACCTGCCCGAATCACGGCTGATTACAACCGTCAACGTGGCGCCGCGTCAGCAGCGCGCCCGCGATGGGCCTGAATGGTGCGTCTCCGTATTGGAAAAGTCCGGGAAATGAAACGCCGTACCCGCCCGCGCTGCCGCCGCACCAGCTGCAGATGCCGGCGAGGGTACTCGCCACTTGATCGTATGGGGTTCTCTGCGCGCCTTCATCTTCCTCATCCAGGTGCTCACTGTCCGTGGGCAGCAACCGAGTTCTCGCGCCGCCAGTTTGAAGGTGCCACACTTGTTCACCGCCGCGAGGATGCGCGCTTTCTTCTGCTCCTCCAACGTTCCTTCACCATCGGTATTCATAAGCTGAAAGTGTCCGCAAGTGATGTGTTGATGTTTTGTGTTCGTGATATGGCGGGACACCGAGTGAGCGGTGGCGGCGCGGCTGTGAAGGGGCCGGCCTCATCCCGTTCAATTGCCCACACCGCCGCATGGGCAACTGGCCACGCACATAACCTGTAGAACGGGAACTGCGATCAGGATTAAAAAACAGGCGTAGCCTGTCAATGATGTACAGCTGTTCGGCCGGGCCTGCCCCGCCGCGCGGTTTGGCTAAAACAGTGTCTGAGAATCCATGTTGTCAGACGCGTCAGCGTCAGTATTTCTGGATAACAACGCGCCCGCATGTTTTCTCCACGGCCATAATTGTGGGCCCGTCAGATGTCGAACTCCTGCCGAATCAGCCAGAACCACGTTTCGATGAGCGCGAGATTTACAAGCAAACGGCGCCACAGTTCGACTGGGAATCGATCTTTAACGACATGGACCGGCAATGTTCATCCGCAACCATCGTGAGCTGAGCTGTCAGCAGTTCACTTCCGACGCTTCCCCCCTCTGCAATCGTTCGCGAATTCGTTTGCGCGCGGCCTCGAATGAACTGAAGCCACTCGCCAGATTATGCCAGCGGAACCACATACGCACCTGTGGAATGAATGTCCTGCCATCGAGTTCACGGATGCGATAACGAGGTCGTAGCATGTTCCCACTGTGACTGAAGGGGACGCGGCGGGGAATCGAGGTTA
>DATHEW010000033.1:0-4916 GCA_035318425.1 Candidatus Acidiferrum sp.
CTTCACGTGAAGTTCGCACGACTTCAATTCACGCCCGACATGTTGCCCGCCGACGTCATCGGGACGCAGATTTATAATCCGCAGTCTGGCGGATTCACGACACGCAGGGGACCGATCTTCGCCAACCTCGTGCTTGCCGATGAAATCAATCGTGCGCCCGCCAAAGTTCAAAGCGCCCTTCTCGAAGCGATGCAGGAGAAGCAGGTAACGATCGGTGACCAAACGTACAAGCTCGAAGAACCGTTCCTCGTTCTCGCGACACAAAATCCGATCGAACAGGAAGGCACGTATCCGCTGCCCGAGGCACAAGTCGATCGCTTCATGCTCAAGCTGAAGATCGGTTACCCATCCCGCGAAGAAGAACGATCGATCCTGGACTTGATGGCAAAAACCGGCACTCCACCCGTCACGCACAGCGTCGTGGACGCAAAACAAATTCTCACCGCGCGTCAGGTCATCAACGACATCTACGTGGACGACAAGGTGAAGGATTACATTGTTGATCTTGTCTGCGCCACGCGCGAACCCGGCACTTACAAAATAAACCTCCAAGGATTGATCCAGCTCGGCGCCTCGCCCCGCGCCACCATCGCGCTCGCACTCGCCGCGAAGGCTCACGCCTTCCTCCGCGGCCGCGGCTACGTCACGCCGCAGGATGTGAAAAGCATTGGCATGGACGTCCTCCGCCACCGCGTCGCCGTCACCTACGAAGCCGAAGCGGAAGAGAAGACGAGCGAGACGATCATTCAGAAGATTTTTGATGAACTGCCAGTGCCGTGAAATCACATCCAATAAAAGTTCCAATCACGAAAACGTGGAACGCAGTACAACGGCACAATGTTTATTCGTGCCCTGATACTGTTGACTACGACTTTGTTATCGGTGCCGAATCCTTGCTGCTCGAATCCAAGCGACTGAATGTTTCAGTCCTTCGTTGGGTCGATTGTTCAATTGCTACGACCGGCGGCGAACACATCCGAAAGATTCCAAAAGGTCTACAATCAAGATTCTTCGCTTACCGAAAGGAAGTCATTGGAGTCCCGCACATGCTGTCTGGTGACAAACATCGGTTTTATTTTCTCTTGCCCACATGGCTACAAGCAATGGGAGAATTGGTCACGTTGGACAACGAAGCGGCGCTTTCAATATGGCGAGAACGCCACAAATATTTCAAATGGCCCAAGCGATCATTGCTCCTCCAGCGCGGTTGGACGCGCCATCACGACGGTTCACGTTCTGACTGTTACTCTTACGATTCGGAGCTAAAAACGCGACTCACTGCCAAGCGACTCGAACCTGATGGCAGGAATAATGGTCCAGCGATTCTCGCGTTCCTCATGGCTGAAGGAACGCGGCCTCGATGCAATGGTGGAGGATGGCCGATTCATCACGTGTACGACGGTTCCGCGGAACATCCGGTCAGTCGAAAAAAGATTCTTCATTCAGTGCAAAATGGTGATTTCTTTACCCAGTCAGCGGGATTGGTCGCGGCACATCCAGTCGCACATTGCATTGCTCATCAATCTCCGTTGCTTGGATGGCTGTTAAGGTGGGAGGCATACAAACGGTTTACGTTTGATCCAGACAGAGTTTTCGACACCGCAGTTCCGTAAGAATCGCTTATGGAAAAAACGTTTACTACGCTCAACCAACTCGAAGCCGCTGGCTTGGTCACGCGCTACGCCATCGGCGGAGCGTTTGCGTTGAGTTTCTACACCGAACCCATCGTCACCTTCGACGTGGACGTTTTCGTTTTCGTTCCGAACGCCGACAGTCCGCTGGTGAGCTTGGCACCAATCTATGATTACCTGCGAGACAGAGGCTGTCCGGAGCAACGAGAGCACGTCGTCATCGCCGGAACGCCAGTGCAGTTTATCGCGGCTTTCAATCCGCTAGTGGAAGAAGGCGTTCGTGAAGCACTGGACAAGATGTTCAAAGCCGTCCGCGTCCGCGTGCTGCGGTTGGAACATCTCGCGGCCATCATGTTGAAGACCGGACGCGCCAAGGATAACGCGCGGCTGGCGCAAGTGATCGAGGTGACCAAGCTGGATGAGCTTTTCTTTCGCGGAATCCTGGAACGGCACGCGTTGACCGCGGCCTGGACGAAATTTCAGGAACGTTTTCTATGAACCCACGATTGCAGGAATTGGCTGAGGCAAGCTTTCAGCAAAAGAAGGAACGCCGACGCGAACTGGCCGCGCTGCCCATCGAGGAAAAGGTCGAGATTCTTCGGTTGCTGCAAAAGATGACCGCGGACATCGCCTGGGAAATGCGCGGCGTAAAACTGAATCCCTGGCCCGTTGCGAGTGACCGATGATCCCCCGCGAAATTCTCAAAAAGATCCGCCAGATCGAGCTGCGCACCAATCGCCTCGTGAGCGAGACGCTGGGCGGCCAATACCACTCGGTGTTCAAAGGCCAGGGCATGAACTTCGAGGAGGTGCGCGAGTATCAGCCTGGTGACGAGGTGCGTTCGATCGATTGGAATGTCACGGCGCGCATGAACCATCCGTTCGTGAAGAAGTTCGTCGAGGAACGCGAACTCACGCTCATGCTACTCGTCGATGTGAGCGGCTCAGGTTTGTTCGGCTCGGTGGACCAATCGAAGCGCGAACTCGCCGCGGAGATTGCGTCCGTGCTCGCGTTCTCCGCCATTCGCAACAACGACAAGGTTGGCCTCCTGCTCTTCACGGACGAGGTCGAAAAATTCATGCCGCCGCGCAAAGGCCGCCGCCACGTGTTGCGTGTCATTCGCGAGATCCTTTTCTTCGAACCGCAACGACGCGGCACCAACATCGCCGGCGCGCTGGAGTTCATGAACCGCGTCACGCCGCATCGCGCGATCTCGGTCGTCCTCTCGGATTTTATCAGCGAGGGAGCGCCCGCAGCGGCGTTGCCGATGGCGATACGACAGGCCAATCGCCGCCATGATGTTGTGGCAGTTCACATCACGGATCGCTTCGAATCTGAGTTGCCATCCATCGGGCGATTGTTACTCGAGGATGCTGAGACTGGCGAAGTGATCGAAGTGAACACGGCGAGTTCGTCACATCGCAGCCGGTTTGCGCAGCAACGTGTGCAGGAGCAAGCGCAGCTGGAGCGTTTGCTGCGCTCGGCGCGCGTGGACACGATTCGCTTGCGAACCGGGGAACCGTACGGTGCGGCGCTCGGCAGATTTTTCGAAACGCGCGAGCGACGGCGCGCTCACGGCTGATCATGGCATCGAACTCCTCGCTCATCTTTCCTCCGCGCACGAACCAGTCGATACTGGTCGCCACGAACGACATTCGTCCGATCAAGCCGCCGGTCGTGATTCGCGACCCGTGGGCGGCCGCCGCGTGGATTGCCGGAATCACAATCGCTGTCGTGCTCATCGCGCTCGGCGTGCGGCTGTGGTGGAAGCGCCGTCCCGCAGTGCGGCCGGTGATCGTTCCCCCGCACGTTCGCGCGCGCGAAAAATTGAACGCGTCTCTCGCGTTGTTAAACGACCCGCGCGCGTTCTGCATCGCTGTTTCCGATGCGGTCCGTGTGTATTTGGAAGAACGCTTCCGGTTGCGCGCTCCTGAGCGTACCACCGAGGAATTTCTCCGCGACCTGCAAACAACCACGCATTTGAATTCGGAGCAGAAGCAAGTGCTCGCCGCCTTCCTCGAAAAATGCGACCTGGTCAAATTCGCGCGCTTCGAGCCGAACGAAGCGGCGTTGCGCGAGCTGCACGAATCAGGATTACGGCTGGTACACGAAACACAATTTGATCCGGTAACGGCACCCGCGGCGCCGCCGAGCCCGCGGCCAGTTCCCGCAGCCACGTCATGAGCTTCACCTTCCAACATCCATGGTGGTTGCTGGCGCTGCTTGCGTTGCCGGTACTCGCGTGGTTGCGCGGCAGGCGTGGCACTCGTCCGGCATTTCTCTATTCATCCGTTGCGCTGGTCAAAGGCATCGAGCGCAGCGCCCGTTCTCGTGCAGGCGCATTTCTCATGGCCATTCGTTGGATCGCGCTGGCGCTGTTTATCATTGCCCTGGCGCGTCCGCAGAAGACGGAGAGCGAGACGAGCATTCGCGCGAGCGGCGTAGACATCGTTATCGCCATCGATCTTTCCGGCAGCATGGAGTCGGAAGATTTTATCGTGAACCGCCAGCGCGTGAACCGGCTCGTCGTCGCCAAGGACACGGTGAAGCAGTTCATCTCGAAGCGGCCGAACGATCGCATCGGTCTCGTCGCCTTTGCCGGGCGCGCCTACATCGCCGCACCGTTGACGCTCGATCACGATTTTCTGCAAGCGAACCTGGCGCGACTCGAGTTGCACACGATCGAGGACGGCACGGCGATTGGCTCGGGCCTTTCCGCCTCGGTGAATCGCCTGCGCGATCTCGAGTCCAAGAGCAAGATCGTGGTCCTGATGACCGATGGCCAAAACAACGCTGGAAAAATTCTACCGCTCACCGCCGCGGAAGCCGCGAAGGCGCTCGACGTAAAAGTTTATACGGTCGGTGTCGGCATTCGCGGCAACGCTCCCTTCCCGCGCATGAATCCCTTCACTGGCCGCAAGGAATACGTGCCGGTGCCGGTCGATATCGATGAGCCAACGCTGACGGCCATCGCAGAGAAGACCGGCGGGAAATATTATCGCGCCGACAGCAGCGACACGTTGCGGCGCGTTTATGCGGAGATCGATCAGTTGGAAAAGACTGAAGTCGAGGTGAAGAAATACGTGCGTCGCTACGAACTGTTTTGGATCTTTGCGGGGGGCGGGTTGCTGCTGTTGTTCGCCGAGGCGGTGCTGGCAAATACGGTGTGGAGGAGGCTGCCATGAGGAATTCCCAATTCCCAACGTCGAATGACGAAGGAATGACCAATCGGCATTGGAGCTTAGGATTTCCTTCGTCATTCGCCGTTCGTCATTCGTCATTCAC
>DATHEW010000034.1:0-6894 GCA_035318425.1 Candidatus Acidiferrum sp.
ACCGACCGCGATGCGATCCGTCGAAACCGGAGTCGGCAATGGCGAAGCGAAGAGTTGAATATCATCCAGCGTCACTTCACCGCCGAACGGCTGGATGCGCACCCATTGCACGTTGTTGAAAAAAGAGCCGAAGAAATGGAACCCACTCTGCACCACAAACTCGGCATCGCCAGACGATGAGGTTACCAGCACCGGGCCTGCCGTCAGGAAATTGATGCTGAACAGCGAGAACGGACTCCCGCTCAGATTGATCTCGATCAGTCCACCATCAGCAGCGAGCAATTGCGCCGCCGTACCGCCGCTTACCGTATTGCTCACCGGATGGAACACGCTGCCCGTCGGGCCAAAGAACGCCGCGCAGTTCGTCGCGTAATTGGTGATGCCCGCAAAATTCGTCGCGGAGAACACCTCGAAGTCCAGCATCACGAGTCCGGTGGACAAACAAACGGCCGGAACGGAGAACACGTACGTGGCCACGGAGTTCACCTGCGCATTCGCGCCCGTGCCGACCGCGAAGAAAGTGTCGAGCGAACCGTCCGTATTGAGGCGCGCGATGCGGTTGATCGGGTTGCCCGACACACCCGTGAACGAGCCCACCGCGAGCACTTTTCCGTCTGACTGCAACGCCACCGAGCGGACATCCCCGCCGGCAAAGCCGCTGCCCGTATCGAAAGTGAGATCCACAGTGCCATCGACATTCAGCCGAACAAGATGCGCGCGCGGCACACCGTTGAAGGTGAAGAACGATCCGCCAACGATGATCTTGCCATCCGGTTGCACCGCCACAGTGCGAACGATGTCATCGGCGCCATCGCCCAAATTGAACGTCACATCCAGTGCACCATTGGCCTGGAGGCGCGCGAGCCGCGGCGTGCTCACGCCATTCACGGTTGAAAAGTCACCGCCGATAATGATCTGACCGTCTGGCTGGACGGCCACAGCACGAACCGATCCGTTGGCACCGATCGATGAATCGAAATTCGTGTCGTAACTGCCGTTGTTATTCAGCCGAACAACACGACGGGCCGGACGGCCATCAAACGTGGTGAAATCACCCGCCACGAGCAGATGTGATCCATACGGCGTTACCGTGCGCACGATCCCGTTCGCGCCGGTGCCAACGTTGAACTGGAGGTCCACAGACCCATTGTCGTTGAGACGCGCAACCCGAGGAGAGTTCGCACCGTTCACATTCGTGAACGCGCCGCCGATGTAGTTGCCCGCGCCGAACGCCAGGGAGCTATTCGTCGAAATAATATTCACCGTCCCGTTGTTCGTGATGGTGATTGTCTCGACGAACTCGACGACGTTTGTTCCAACGATGAAGGTGTTGGTCACCACGACTATATTCGTCTCGTCCTCCGTCACGACGACATTGGTCGAGAAGGTGAGGTTCGTCCCGATGATGACATTGTTAGCCGCCGCAACTGCGAAAACGGTGTTCTCCACGCCGTTACCAATCTGGAAACTGTAATCCGCCGCGCCATTCGTGGTCATGCGCGCGACGCGATTCGCGGCGAGTCCATAGACCTGCGTGAATTCACCGCCGATGAGAAGCCGCTGCGCGGAGTCAAACGCGACCGAGTGAACCGCCGCATTCGCGCCGAAGTTTCCAGCATAGCCGGAATCGACATTGCCAGCCACCGGCACGGCGCGATCCAGGATCACGAGGGTGGAATTCGCGAGGCCGAGGAATACCGTCGTCTCGGTCGAACGCGCGTTGCTCAAAGAGAGCAGCACGGTTTCATCGCCCTCGCTCAGGATGTCATTGAGAATCGGGATGGTGAAGGTCTTCGACACTTCGTTATCGAGAAATGTGAGCGTGCCGCCGGCCAGGATGTAGTCCGTTCCCACCGTGGCCGTTCCGTTCGCGACGGCGAAGTCCACTTCCACAAGCCCGCGACGATTGTTGGTGCGCGTCACGGTAATGGTGGCGAAACCGCCCGCCTCACTCACCACAAACCGGTTCGTCGGGAAGCCCACATAGCTGGTGCTGAACTCATCATCAGCAATCGTGACGATCGCGCTGTTTTGCAGGATCGTCGCTCCGCCCGTTGGTTGCGACAGCGTGAGATTGACCGTCTCGTCCGGCTCGGTGACAGCGTCGTTGATCACAGGGAAGGTCACCGTTTTGCTGGTTTCACCCTCACCGAAGGTGATTAGTTGATTTGTGCCCACGTAATCCTGACTGTTGACGGCGGTGCCATCGCTCGTCATAAAACGTATCTGCACCGATCCAAGACTGCCGTTTGTGCGCAGAATTGTTACTCCGGCCACACCCGCAAACTCGTCCACTACAAAATTGTTAGTGGCGAAGAGAAATCCGCCCGGACCGAAGTCATTGTCATTGATCGTCAGCATCGCGATCGAGATGCCCAACCCGGTCGTGCCGCTCGGATTGGAGAGCACAAGTGAAAATGTCTCGTTACCCTCGGTCAACAAATCGTCAAGAATACCTACAGCGAAGTTCTTGGCCAGTTCGCCCGGGGCGAACGTAATGACGAAATTCGTCGCCACGTAATCTAGACCGGCGGTGGCACTGCCATTTAACGTCGTGATGTTCACATTTGCTGTCGTGTTGGTGCCGCCGCGGCGCACAACGGTCACGGTTCCGCTGCCGCTGCTCTCATTGGCCGTAAAGTACGGGCTGAGGAACTCGACAGTCGTTTCATCATCTACAATAACGAGCGATGAGGACGGCTGTGGGCCCGCTGCTACGCCGACAAAATTGCTGAGTAACAGACTGACCGTGCGATTGCCGTCCGCTATATTATTGGAGATCAATGGCACCGTGAAGAGGAGCCGTGTTTCGCCCGTCGGAAAGTTCAGTACTCCATTCGTCGGGATATATTGGAGCCCCACGATCGCCGTGCCATTGGTTCCGGTAAAAAAATTCACGGACACGTCACCCGCTGTGCCACCTACACGACGCACGGCGATCACCGCATTGGTGGTTCCTTCGCTGACCGCGAAGGTCGAAGCGCTATACTCGATGCTGCCCGCACCCGCGATCGAGCCACCGTAAATGCGTGCGATAAATTGGCGCGGCCTGTCGTCGTACCCAGTAAATCCACCGCCAAGAACTATACGACGATCGGGTTGAACCAAGAGAGCAGCGACGAAACCGTTCGCGCCGTTACCAAAGTTGATCGTGGGATCAGTTCCACCATCCTTCTCGAAGAGCCGCGTGATCCCGTTACGGGTCACACCGTTGAACACGTGAAAATCACCCGCCACTAGCAGCCGTCCATCCACCTGTTGCTTGATCGCGTAAACCGGATTGTCCGCACCCAGAAACGCGTTCGACAGGAAACTCGGATCAAGCACACCGTCGCCTCCAATGCGCGCCAAATGCCTGCGGGTAACCCCATTGATACTCGTGAAAGAACCGCCGATGACAATTCGTCCATCCGGCTCAACAAGGATCGCGCGAACCGCGGCATCAACCGCCAGCGTCGGATTGAACGTCACGTCTAGACTACCGTTCGCATTCAATCGCAGGATATTGGTTCGTGCGACGCCATTAAATGCGATGAAGTCGCCACCCACAATCACCTTGCCGTCGTTCTGTAAGCCGATGGCATAGACTGAGCCGTTGAAGCCGGCGCTGACATTGAATGCCGTGTCCACCGTGCCATTTGTGTTCAGGCGGACGAGCCCAGGACGGATAATGCCATTAAATCTGGCGAATGATCCACCCAGCAGGACTTTGTCATTCGGCTGCACGGCGAGAGTGAAGACCGGATTGTCCGCGCCTGAGCCGGGGTTGAAAGCTGCGTCCACACTTCCGTCCGTGGCGAGGCGGGCGATACCGTTGCGATTCGTTCCGTTCACGCTGGTGAACAAGCCACCAATGTACAGCTTTCCGTCGCTTTGCAGTCCGAGGGCGCGGATCGAGCCGTTCGCACCAGGGCCGATGTCGAACGTGTTGTCTAGAACTCCGTTCGGCAGCAAACGCGCGAGATGGTTGCGGGGAATACTGCTCACCTGTGTGAAATCGCCAGCCATGATAATCCGCCCATCCGTCTGCTGAACCAGACTGTAAACTGCCGCGTTTGCCGCTGCCAAAGAGCTAAACGTCGTATCCAGCGAACCAGCAGGAAGATTAATGGACTCGTTATCGACGATGTTGAGGAGCACGTTGCTGATGGCCCCAAGCCGGCCATTGACGGGATTCGAGAGCAACAAACGCAGGGTGCGGTCGCCGTCCGGAAAAGAATTGTCAATGAGCGGCACTTGGAACGTTTTGCTGAATTCACCCGGTTGGAACACCAGCGTTCCGTTCGTGGGAATGTAATCGATTCCCGGATTCGCAATAATCGGCACAGTCGCAAAATCGACCGAGAGAGGTCCCGCTACACCGCCGCTACGAACCACCGTGATGGTTGGATTCGCACCATTCTCGTCACTTTCATACTCTGACTGGCTAAAGGAAAATGTGCCGAAGGCATCGCCGTCCGCAATCCAGAGACTTGCATTCGTGCGTGATCCCAACGCGTTCAGGATGGATGGATTGGACAAACGCACCTGCAAAGATTCGAACCCTTCAACGATTCCGTCGCCAAAAAGAGGCACAAGGATTGTCTTCGCTGTAGAATCGCCATCGTTCCAAGTCAACGATCCGCTCGTGGCAGCGTAGTCAGCAGGTGCCGTCGCACTCCCGTTGATTGTCGTGTAATTGACAGTCAACGAATTCAGGCTTCCGCCAGTTCGTGCGACTGTGAGCGCCCCACTCACGTCACCTTCACTGTTCGTGTAAGCCGCGCGCGTAAACTGAACACGGCCGGCAAGGAAGTCATCATCGACAATTGTCAGGACAGATGAAGCGATAGAGGTCGGGGCGAGGCCAGGCAGTTTGGCACCGCCCGTCGCATTCGACAGCACGAGACTCACGACTTCGTCTTGTTCGACCTCCGGATTGTTTAGAATTATGACGTTGAATTTTTTCTTTGTTTCGCCGTCGCCGAAGAGCAGCGTTCCCGTTCTGATGGCGGTATAGTCCACGCCCGAAGTTGCCGTGCTGTAGAGAGAATTCGTCCGCGTCGTATAGTCCACCGTCACGGTGCCGTAGTTGCCGTTGGTCCGAATCACCCAGATTTCTGCCGTGATCGAGTTTTCGTTCGTCACATACTCGGAGAGTTCGAAATTGAAAATTCCGTGGTCGAAGTCGTCGTCGGCAATGCGTACCTGTCCGCGCTCAAGGGTGCCGAACGCAGTGCCCAGCGGAATTATTTCACCACCCAGCGTGATGCTGCCGACTGTGTTTGAAAGAACCAATCCGAATGTCTCATCTCCTTCGCGAAATGCATCTTGGGTGATGGGCACATAGAAGTACTGATTCCCAACGTAGCCAACACTTCGCGGAGATGTGGTCGGAACTCCGTTCGTAGTTCCATTGTATTCGCTCCAAACCTGCGTGTTGATATTCGCGCTGAAATCGACTGGAAATTGCGCTGTGTTGTTCGTTGTAGTAGGGCTGACTTGCACAGTGCCCAATCGACCATCAACACGGCGCAGGGTTACCGCCACCGATCCGTTACCTTCATTGACGGTAAATGGGATAGATCCGGGATCGAACTCTAAATTACCCGGTCCTGGAGTATACCCGCCAATCACACGGGCGACGTTAAATCGCGTTGTTTTGTCCTGACGCGTGAACGGCGCAAAAAGGTGGCCGCCGCTGTTGTGTCCGCTCGTCCGGCCGCTGATGCTTTGGTACACGTTCGTGAACAGAAATCCGGCGCTGTTTGTAATGATGTCGAATGTATTAGTCGCGTATGGATAATGGATCGACAGATTCCCACCCACGTTCGTAAACGATCCTCCGATCATGACGTTACCGTCCGGTTGCAATGCGATCACGTTCACGAAGGACGGGTTGTCAAAGCTGAAGGCTCTTGGCAGGCCAGCGAACTGGTTGTACGCCGTATCCATGAAACTGGTGTCGAGAGCGCCGCTCGTGAAAATGCGAGCCAGGCCCATACGGCGAGTGCCATTGTAACTGGTAAACACTCCCCCGATGAGCGCCTTGCCGTCCTGTTGCAACGTCAATGCATAGATCGAATCGTCCGCGCCCGTTCCCACGCTATACGATTCATCGAGCGTTCCATCCAAGTTAAGGCGCGCGAGTGAACCGCGCTCAAACGTATGATACATATTGAACGCGCCCGCGATCAAAACTTTGCCGTTCTCCTGTATGCCGATGGCGTAAATCGAGTTGTCCGCTCCAAGGCCAGGATCAAACGAGAAATCCACTGTTCCGTCATCCAGCAGGCGTGTGATACCAGAGCGCGGCGTGCTGTCGAATTCCGTGAAATCACCACCGGCATAAATTTGGCGATCTAGGCCAGACTCATCTACCGCGAGCGCCCAAACCACAGAATCCGGCCCCGCGCCAGGATTGAACGTCGGGTCAAGTGTTCCGTTGGCATTCAAGCGAATGATGTTGTTTACATTGACGTCGTTAAACATCCCAAAATCACCGGCTACGATCACTTTGTCGTCGTTCTGCAGCACCAGTGCCCGCACGATCCCATCAAAGCCATTTCCTGGATTGAAGCTCGCATCAATGGAGCCGTCAGAGTTGATACGCGCAATGCCGTTACGCCCGGATGCATTGTTGTTGTACGATCGGAACGCACCACCGATGATGGCCTTCCCAGCGTGCAGGCTGTTCGTACCGTAAAGCACCAGCGCTTCGACAATGCCGTCCGCACCAGTGCCGGGATTGAACGTCACGTCCAGCGAACCATCGATGTTCAATCGCGCTATGTGGTTTCGCGTGAAAGTGTTGTAGTGATCAAAATCACCGACGATGATCGTTTTCGAGTCCGGCTGAACGGCCATATCCATCACTTTGCTGTTCGCACCAGGGGTATTGTTGAAGCGTGGATT
>DATHEW010000035.1:0-2275 GCA_035318425.1 Candidatus Acidiferrum sp.
TTTCATGCCGAGGGAGTTGCGCGTTATTTCGACCAACAGCGATTTCGAGCCGCTGGGATTTCGCGTTGAAGGCGGAAGCTACTCGGTGCCGTTGCGCGTGATGACGGCTGATCCCGAGGCGCGGCGTGTTCAACTCGCGAACGCAAAGTTGACCGGAGTGATCGGCGATGACTCGGCGACGTTCGCCTTTACTGCCATCGCGCGGGTGCGAAACCCGAAAGGGGATTCGATCGAACTGCTGTCGGGGAGCGCGGCGTTAACAGAATACCAATTGGGCGCATCACGCGCCGTAGCGCAGACCTCTGGTCTGCCGTATCGCCGACTTGCAGTCGGCTCGCCGTCCGCCGTCTCGGAAGATCCCGGCACAGCGACGAACTCGCAGGTTGCAAACCTGCGATACGGCAGACCGGAGGTCCGCGCTACGAACAGCAGCGATGGCGCGCGCATCGGCATCGAGAATGGCCGTTCCGTCGTGGTGTTCGATGAGCCCGGCGATTATCCGATTCGGCTAAAGTTCAACGCCACCGTGTTCCACACCGCCGATGCGTGGAATTCGTTTTCGTTCCGCATCGCACAGAGCGCGTTGCAGCCGATGACGTTGCAAGGCCTGCCCGCCGACACGCAGTTCCGCAGCAGCGGCGGTGCGAAACCGGAACGAGCGAATGAGAACTTCGTCAGCTTTCTTCCGGCGAATGGTGACGTGCAGCTCGCGTGGAAAACGGTGCGGCTCGAGAGCGAGGGCAAGTTGTTTTACTCAGCGGAAATGCTCTCGCAGATTTCCATCGCACCGGGACTCATGCGCCAGTTCGCGCTCGTGGAGGGCAAGGTGATGCAGGGCGAGTTGACGCGCATCACGTTCCGCCTGATCGGCGGCGGAGTGGTGACGCGCGTGATCGGCGATCAAGTGCTGGCGTGGAATATCATTCCATCGCCCGACTCGCGCGAGCGTCGCGTCGAAGTGCAGTTCAACCAACCGCAGAAGGAGCAGTTCGCCTTTCAGGTGCAGATGCAGATGCCGCTCGGAACGTTTCCCGAGTCGGTGTTCGCAATGATGTTGATTCCCGAAGGCGCAACGCGTTTTGCGGGCTACTTGCGTGTTGTGAATGAAGGGGCGGTGCGGCTCGAAGTTGTGAACGCGACTGGGCTCTCGCAAATCTCTCCTGAACAATTTCCCGAGACTGACCTCACGCGCGCGCTCTTGAAGACGGATGCGAAGCAACGCTTCGTCTATCGCTTCTCCGGCGCGAATCACACGTTGCGCATCCAGGCGGACAACATCCTGCCGGAAATCTCCGTGTCGTACGTGCTCGCGTATCACCTCGCGGAAGCCGAGACCGCCATCGACAGCGAGATCGAACTCGACGTGCGCGAAGCGCCGATTCGCGAGCTGATGCTGAGCGTGCCGAAGGGCTACGCCATCGCGCGACTTACCGCGGCGGGATCGAGTGATTACTTCCTCACTGAACCCGCTAGCGACACGAATGCGCAGTTTCGGATCGTTTACGGCCAACCCGTGATCGGCAGGCAAATCGTCCAGCTTCGGCTCGAACGAAACTCCGCGCTCGGTGCGGCAACATGGGCCTTGCCGCGCATCGATGTGCCAAAGGCGAAGTCTGTCCGCGGGAACATCGCGGTCTCAGCTGACGCGGGTTTCCGCATCACGCCGGCGACGACTCAAGGTCTCACCGAAATCGCCACCGCATTTTTCCCGCGCAAAGTCGCCGGCATTCAAGTCGCTCTGCGTGTGAGCGACGCGAACTGGTCGGCGACGATGCGCGTGGAGCGTTTGCCGCAATCGATCCAGGCCGACGCGTTTCACCTGTTCTCCATCGGCGAGCGCATCGCGTATGGCAGCAGCGTTTTGAATTTTCAGATTTCTGGCGCGCCCATCGCGGTGTTCCGGCTCGATCTGTCGAACGAGTATTTCAACGTCGAGTTCCTCGGCAAAGACGTGCGCAACTGGCAGAAGACTGACGGCGGTTACGAAGTGCATCTGCACACGCCGGTCGCGGGCGCTTACACGTTGCTCGCGACGTACGAGCGGCCGTTCAAGGGGCAGGGCGAGACGCTGACGTTCACTGGCGTGCGACCGCTCGACGCGCAGAGCGAGCAGGGCCACACGATCGTGGTGAGCGCGTATCAGTTCGATGTGAAGACGGCGAATGTGTCGCCCGGACTTTTGCCGCTCGAGCCGGCAGAAGTTCCCGCGGAATATCGCCTCTTCTTCGACGCGCCAATCCTCGCCGCGTATCGCTACGCCGCGCGGCCGTTCAAT
>DATHEW010000036.1:0-6369 GCA_035318425.1 Candidatus Acidiferrum sp.
AAGAGGCGTCTGGATGATCATGCTCGCGCGCGGAAACAAACCAACGACCTGTCCGTGCGACGGCAGCGAAACCCATGCCGACGACAAGCAACGGAGGAGTCATGAGCCAGCCCACAGCAGAGCCGCTGATACCAAGGTAAATGCCCAGCGGAACACCGAAGCACAACATCAAAGCCGCCAGCAAACCTGCCAGCACTCGGAACCACGACCTCGCCTCACTCTTCATCTTTGTCTCTGGACTGCTCATGTGGTTGAGGGCGCTAACAGGCGCTCTTGTTGGGCGTCTTCGTCGTGATCACAAGTCAATGGGCAGCAGCATCCGAATCTGGGAAAGCAGTGCCACCGTAATTAAAATCATGCTGAGCAGAACGTAGCTAAGAGAAATCCAAACTCGCGACAAGATCATGTCGGAGCGGATCACGACAGCCGCAAAACAGGCAATCGCAGTGATCAACTGTCCCCACCAGCAATAAACCGTACCGGTCGTCCGTGGCTGGTTCAAATGCGAAAGAGCGGTAAGAGCAGCAATCCAAATGAGAATCGGTGCGAGCGCGACGACGCTCCCACCAATCATGCGCGATGGTCGCTTCAATATCATGTCGCGGACGCCTACCAGAGTAGTGAGCCGAGGGAAGTCGGGACGAATGAATATGGAGGGTCACCGGGGAAGGGTCGGCTTGGTTCGGTGTTCACAGGGGTAATTAGAGCACCGCGGGATGGTTCGGGCAAATCAAAAGACCGATCGCTCGGGTCGGGACGAGTTGCTCGTTCCCCATCCCCCAAACTCATCCACGGGACGATCGGGGCTGGCAGAGAAAGCCAGTGAGCCAGAGAGTGACTGGGTCAGGGGCGCGGCGGGTTCGCTGGCTTACTGAGTCTCTGACTACCATTTGCGAAGCGGTTGCTTCGTTTTTCAAATTCCTTACAACTGTTTCTGAATCGGTTATTACCGTTTTGAAAAAGGAAGTTTCCCTTTTCCGAGAGGTTGTTTCCCTTTTTAAAAAGGTTATTACCATTTTGAAATTGGTTACTTCCCTTTTCAAAAGGGAACCTTCCTTTTTGAAATTGGTTATTTCCCTTTCCAAAAAGGTAACTTCCCTTTTCGAAAAGGTAATTACCGTTTTGAAATTGGTTATTTCCCTTTTCAAAAGGGTTATTTCCCTTTTCAAAAAGGAAACTTCCCTTTTCAAAAAGGTAATTACCTTTTTCAGTTTCCTTATAACCCCCGAAGGGTTCGGCATGACCAATTTCAGACATTTAAGCCCAATTTCTGAACGTTTTATCTGATTTTAAGACACTGTTGGCTGGAACGAGGAGGCCGGGACAAGGGGCGCGACTCCCTGGGGATGGATTCAGTTCGGTGGCATGGGCGTTGCTATCATCTTTGGGCGGTCTTGGACAATATTAACGGGTACTCACAGAATCGGGGACGAGTGATGCAACCGCCAAGACACGAAGGCACCAAGGGGGCGGAGGTGCGGGGGCGTTGAACTCCCGAAATCGTCTTACAGATTTTCCCGTGCCCTGGTAGTTTGAATCACGGCGCCCATGGCCGGTTCTCCTTCGCTCACTTCGCCCCTTCGCGGGAAATCGGCGTTCGCCGCCCCAATCCTGTTCATCCTGTGAATCCTGTCTGATCTTACGCGGCTAGGTTAGTTTCCAAGGGGCGCGCATGGGGCGGGAGAGGAGTGCGTTGGCGGAATCGTCGTTCGGGAAGCGCTCGGCCTGGGGTTCCCACTTGAGTTTACGCCCGAGTTGGATGGCCAGGTTGCCTAAGTGACACACGGTCGAGATGCGATGTCCGATGTCCACGGGGAAGTAAGGGTCTTTCCGACTCTTCACACATTTCAGGAAGTCGTGATGTTCGCCCTCGATGTTCGTATAGAGGCGTGTTTCGTCATCACCGATCTTGGAATTCAGGATGGTGGGTGAACTTGCCTGGAGCTTGCCGCGCCAACCGGTGTTGCCGACCCAGCCATCGCTGCCGATGAACTTGATGCTGGGAGTGCCGGGTTTGCAGGTGATGACCACACCATTGGCGTAGCGATAGGTGACGTCGTAATCCTTCACCGTATTGAAGAGCCCGCCTTTCCAATAGGTGCCGGTGCCCTCGATCTCGACGGGGCCACTGCGCTCGGTGTTGTTCGCCCATTGCGCCGTGTCGAACAGGTGCGTGCCCCAATCGCAAATGATTCCGCCCGAGTAATCCTGAATCCAGCGGAAGTTGAAGTGAACGCGGTCCTTGGTGTAGGGCGCGAAGGGCGCGGGGCCGAGCCACATTTCCCAATCCAGGTGCTCGGGCACGGGTTGCGGCGTGGGATCACCCGACATCCCGGGCTCCTTCGGCAATATCACCTCGATGCGCTGGAGCTTGCCGATGCGTCCGTTGCGCACGAGTTCCGCCATGCGGTGATACACGGGGACGGAACGATCCTCGGTGCTCGTCTGGAACACGCGGTTGTGTTGGCGCATGGTTTGGACCAGCACCTTGCCTTCATCGATGGTGAGCGTGGGCTTCTCGCACTGAATGTCTTTGCCGGCGCGCGCGGCCATCACGGCGATCAAGGTGTGCCAATGGTCGGGCGTGGAAATCATCACGGCATCGATGTCCTTGCGCGCGAGCACGTCGCGGAAATCTTTGGACATGGCGCAGTCCTTGTTTTCGTATTTGCCATCGACGATCTCCTTGGCCCTGCGCATGCGCCTGGCATCCACGTCACACACCATGAGCACGCGGGCGTCATTGAGTTCCATGTAGCGCCGAAGATTGTGATTGGTGCCGTGCTCGCCGGTGCCGATAAAACCGATGGTGATCTTTTTACTCGGCGCATCGGCGCCCAACACGCGCGAGGGAATGAAATACGGCAGGGCGACTCCAGCGGCGGTGGTGCGAATGAAATGGCGACGCGATGAAGATTTCATTTGATTCACAAACTGACGAGGCGACAGGAAGAACTATTCGCCACAGATGGAGCTCGTCGCGCTGCGACGAGTCGCCGTGGTGGTAGTGGGACAGGCGCCCTCGCCGGTCAAGAGTCCAGCGGGCGCCCGCGCCCGCTGTATGCAGGCGAGGTGCCTGCATGACTATGTCAGCCGTGGGCGGCTGACCCACTACCGCGCTTGACTTGCATCACGGCCATCGAGAAAACGAAGGTGCCATGCCTCCCACCGCCGACAGCTTCTATGCGACATGGCGTCAAAGTTGCCGCGCGTTCAATGCCTTGCGGGAATTCAGCGAGGTTCCGCCCGAGCGCTTGTTGCAGGCGATCTGGCATCACCAACGTTTGCGCCGTGAAGAGTTGCGCCTGCTAGACGGACGAACCTTGCGCGTGTTGCACCCGGGCTTCTGGAATCATGGCGCAGGTCCCGACTTTCGCGACGCCGTACTTCAGTTCAGCAGCGATGCGCCATTCTCGACTGACGTGGAGTTGGATCTCGATGCGAGCGGTTGGCGCGCGCACGGGCACGATCGCAATCCGACCTTCAACAAAGTAAAACTTCACGTCGTCTGGAGTGCGGACAAGGTGAACGAATTTCCCACGCTCGCATTGAAGCCGTTTCTCGACGCGCCATTGCCGGAGATCGGCCTCTGGCTCGGCAGCGAGGCGGCGCAGCAATTTCCCGCGGAGCTTCTCGGCCAATGTGCGTCGCCGTTGCGCGATCTCAGCGACGAGCAACTTGAAGTGTTGCTGAACGAGGCTGCCGTCGTCCGTCTGCAAAGCAAAGCCGCCGACCTGCACGCGCGCGCTCGCCAGTGCGGCTGGGAACAGGCGCTCTGGGAAGGATTGCTCCGCGCACTCGGCTACAAGCAGAACGTCTGGCCCATGCAATGTCTGGGCGAACTGCGCCAGCGCTTCTGCGACGGCGGACGTCTTTCCGCCGAGCAGTTGCAAGCGCGTCTCCTCGGCGCGAGCGGGCTGTTGCCCACGGAAGTTTCGCGCGGGCGCAGCGCCAGCGACACGTATCTGCGCACGGTGTGGGATCAATGGTGGCGCGAGCGCGATGCGTTCCATGATTGCGTGCTGCCGCGTTCGCTCTGGCGCTTGAACGGGCTTCGTCCCGCGAACCATCCGCAGCGCCGGCTCGCGCTCGCAGCGCATTGGTGGACGCAAAATAACTTTGTGACGCGCATCGAGAAATGGTTCACCACAAGTCATGGGAAAAATGAACTCGCGCCCTCATTGCTCGCGACCTTGCAGGCACCCCATGACGGGTTCTGGTCCTGGCATTGGACACTTCGCTCCGCATCAATGAAGTCAGCGCAACCATTGCTCGGCGAAACGCGCGTCACCGATCTCGCGGTGAATGTCATCCTGCCGTGGCTCTGGGTGCGCGCACGCGAAGGGCAGAACACCAAGCTACTATCCCTCGCCGAGGCGCGCTACTTCGCGTGGCCTGCCGCCGAAGACAACTCGGTCTTGCGCCTCGCGCGCAATCGCCTGCTCGGCGGCCGCCGCATCGCCAAGCTCCGCAACGCCGCGATGCAACAAGGTTTGATGCAAGTCGTTCGTGACTTTTGCGACCACGCCAACGCGCTTTGCGGCGACTGCAAGTTTCCCGAGTTGGTGTGCAATTGGAAACTCAGCAGCAATTCGGAAGCGCCCCGCATTTGATTTTTGCCGCGCGCGAACGCACGCTCGCCGCCGACAAATTACAGGAACACTTATGGCAACAATGATGCACGAGATCGACTTCAAGGTGTACGGCGACGACATGCAGTTCGTGGAAATCGAACTGGACCCGATGGAAGCCGTCGTCGCCGAAGCGGGCGGCATGATGTACATGGAAGACTCGATCCAGATGGAGACGATCTTCGGCGATGGCTCGCAACAGAACAGCGGCTTCCTTGGTTCACTGCTCGGCGCCGGCAAGAGTCTGCTCACCGGTGAGTCGCTGTTCATGACGGTGTTTCAAAATCGCGGTGCGGGAAAGAAGAAGGTCGCGTTCGGCGCTCCGTATCCCGGCAAGATTATTCCGGTGGACCTCTCCGAGCTCGGTGGCGAATTGCTCGCGCAGAAAGATTCATTTCTGTGTGCAGCCAAAGGCGTGAGCGTCGGCATCGCCTTCACCAAACGTCTTGGCGCCGGTCTTTTCGGTGGTGAAGGTTTCATTCTCCAACGCCTTCAGGGTGATGGTCTCGCGTTCGTTCACGCCGGTGGAACCATCATGCAACGTGATCTCGCACCGGGCGAAACCCTGCGCGTGGACACCGGCTGCATCGTCGCGTTTCAGCCCTCGGTCAATTATGACATCCAGATGGTCGGCGGCATTAAGAGCGCGCTTTTCGGCGGGGAAGGATTGTTCTTCGCCACACTGCGCGGCCCCGGTCGCATTTGGCTCCAATCACTCCCCCTTAGCCGTCTCGCTGGCCGCATCTACGCCGCCGCACCGCAAGGTGGTGGCAAGGGTCGTGAGGAAGGATCGGTGCTGGGTGGAATTGGAAGGCTGTTGGATGGGGACAATAGCTAAGCTGAATGCGCTATCTCGCGATAATTACCTCATTGCTACTTGCGAGCATGCCTGGCAGTCGTGCCGCTACGCCTCAGATTGAAGGTGCTTGGGTGCTCTCAGACAAGTGGACGGGCCTGATGGGAGTTGCTCTCGTCATCAAGAGTAACGATTTCAAATACTGGTTTTACTCGGATGTCAAAGGGTTGGGCGAACCCAAGTATCCCATTACCGGAAACGTCGAGTTTAATGGCGACGCGATTCGCTTACGGTCGACGCAGGACGCACGGTTCTATGATTCAGTTTGGCACGTGGTGTCCTTCAAAGGAGAAGTCTGCTTACTTGCGGATAAGGATATGCAGACCTTCCGCGACACTCGAAAGCTTCCCGACGATCGTTTGCTCTACAAGCTAGAAACATTCGACGAGAAAAAGCCGGTTCTGAATCGACCGAGGAAACGCGTTTAAAACAAAGCTTCAACAACACTGACTCGCTTCACCCCTTCACCAAAAACAACATCACCAGATCGATGATGAAGAGGAGCACGATCGTGACTTCGAGAATCAGCATCCAACGATTGTTCTGGTCCGCTTTGCAGAGCTGATAAAGGTCGTCGAGCGTCTTCAGCTTGTCGTCGATGCTTCGGTGCCAATCACCGAGATGGAAGCGCGCGGCGATGCCTTCGTAGATGCGCGCCACATGCCAATCGCCGAAGAATTTCGTGATATTCTGCAGTTCGTCGCTGAACCGCGCGAGGTCGATGCGCAGTTCGCGGACCTCCCTCAACACGTCCCGCTGGCTGCGGATGCGGCGCTCGCTCAGGTCGCGATAAGAGCGTTCGAGCGCGTCATCGAGCAGGCGATCGTACGCTTCGAGTTCGGCGAGTTGAAGGTTCGCGAGTTCCATGACGTAGAGGGTTTC
>DATHEW010000037.1:0-16748 GCA_035318425.1 Candidatus Acidiferrum sp.
GGTGGAGGCGAACTGCAAAGCTATCTTCCGTGAAAACGAGTGCCCGGAGCCGCGCTACAAAAATGGACGTATTCGCGATTGGAACATGGGCGATTACAAAAGGATTGAAGTCTCACACCATCTCTCAAGGTACGAAGTTCGTTTTCCACTGTGGCGAGGTAATCATTCGATTCGGCAACCGTTTGCCGCGTGGAAGGACGGTAAATCGCTTGGGTGGTACGAGGCTTATAATGAGAGCAAACACGACCGGCATGACGCGTTTGAAAAAGCAACTTTCTCGAATGTGGTCGATGCCCTCTCGGGTCTGCTGGTTCTCCTGTCGGCTCAATTTCATCGGTGCGACTTCGCCCCTGCCGATTACTTGAGTGCCGGAGAAATCGATGATGGCTTTGAATCGGCGATTGGTGACTACCTTCGTGTCAGATTTCCGAAGGATTGGTCGCCTGACGAGCGGTACGACTTCAATTGGGGACTCTTGAAACAGGAGCCGAATCCGTTTCAAAACTTTGATTACTCGAAGATCTGAGCCTGAATGTTTGCGTCCCTGCCACTCGTCTGAAATCTTCACAACTATGAACCGTTTCATTTTCCTTCTGGCGTTACTTTGTCCGGTGCTGGCGTTTGCCGCCGCGCCTGCCAAACCGTTTGAGCTGCGCGAGGGGGACCGCGTGGTGTTCCTCGGCGATACGCTCATGGAGCGGGAAAAGGACTTTGCCTCCATTGAGTTGATGATGACGCTGCGGTTCCCGGAGCGAAACGTCACGTTCCGCAACCTGGGCTGGAGCGCGGACACGCCGGTGGGAGTTTCGCGCGTGAGTTTCGACTGGCCGAAGGGCGAGAGCGAAATGTTCCGCGTGCTCATGGAGCAAGTGCGTCAGGTGCAGCCGACGGTCGTGGTGCTCGGGTACGGAATGGCGAGCTCGTTCGATGGTGAGGCGGGGTTGGAGAAGTTCACGGCGGATTACAACAAGCTGATTGATGGCATCCTAGCGCTGAACAAGGAAGCGCGGTTTATCCTGCTCAGTCCGATTCGGCACGAGAAGTTGCCGCCGCCGCTGCCGGATCCTGACTTCGCATCCTTCGCTCCTTCGCGGGACAAAAATGGTGGCCCGCGAAGGGGCGAAGTTGGCGAAGCGGGAAAAGGGATGAGTCACAACGAAATGCTCGCCAGCTACACGAAGGCGATTCAGGGGTTGGCGGAGAAGCGGGGATTGCCGTTCGTAAATTTGTTTTCGTCCTTCGAACAACGCATTCCAGCGGGAGCACAGGCCGAGTTCATGCCGCCTTGGACTGATAATGGGATTCACTTGAACGCACTGGGCTATCGCAAAGTCGCTCTGGACGTTGGTCGTTCGCTGGGATGGCCCATGCAAAACATTCCGGGGTTCGCTTCAACGAGCCAATTTCATCTAAACGCTGATCTCCGCAAAACCATCCTCGCGAAAAATCAACTCTTCTTCCACCGCTGGCGGCCGGAGAACAGCACTTACCTCTTCCTCTTCCGCAAACACGAGCAGGGCAAGAACGCGCAGGAGATTCCGAAGTTTGATCCGCTCATCGAAGCCGAGGAGAAGAAGATTGCGACGCTTCGCAAACAGCCGCCGCAGGCTCCTTCGCCCGGACAACTCGCGCGCAAGCCTTCACAAAATCCTTTGCCCGAAAAGCCTGCGACTCCATTTAAAGACCAGCCGCACCCCACCTTCCAACTCGCCGATCCGAATCTCGAAGTCACGCTCTGGGCCGAGAATCCGCTGCTCGCCAAACCCATCGCCATGAATTGGGACGCGCGCGGGCGGCTCTTCATCGCCAGTTCGTCCCTCTATCCGCAGATTGAGCCGGGACAGGCGCAGGACGACAAAATCCTCATCCTCGAAGACACCAACGGTGACGGGAAAGCAGACAAGACCACCGTGTTCGCCGACGGCCTGTTGATTCCCACCGGCATCGAGCCGGGCGACGGCGGCTGCTACGTCGGCCAAAGCACGGAGTTGCTCCACTTCAAGGATACTGACGGCGACGGCATCGCGGACCAGCGGCGCGTGGTGTTGAGCGGATTCGGCACCGAGGACACGCATCACATTCTGCACACGTTGCGCTGGGGACCGGACGGCCAGCTCTACATGAACCAGTCGATTTACATCCACAGCCACATCGAGACGCCGCACGGCGTGGTCCGGCTGAACAGCGGCGGCACGCTCGCGTTGCGCCCCGACACGATGGAACTCGGCGTGACGATGAAGGGCCTCGTCAACGGCTGGGGCCATGTGTGGGACGACTTCGGCCAGGAATTTCAAACCGACGGCGCGGGCGGCGCGGGCATTAACTGGAACTTTCCGCAGGCGACCTTCCTCACTTACGAAGGCGCGCGGCGCATCATCGGCAGCGTGAGTCCCGGCTCGTATCCGAAGTTCTGTGGGCTGGAACTGATCAAGAGCGAGCGCTTCCCCAAAGAGTGGCAGGGCAACGCCGTGACGCTCGACTTCCGCGCGAACCGCATGGTGCGCTTCGAGATTCTGGAGCAAGGCGCCGGCTACACGACCAAGCAACACGAATTTTTGCGCAGCACGAACATCACGTTCCGTCCCATTGACGTGAAGCTCGGTCCCGACGGCGCGCTCTACATTGCGGACTGGAGCAATCCGATCATCCAGCACGGCGAAGTGGATTTCCGCGACCCGCGCCGCGACCGCGAGCATGGGCGCATCTGGCGGGTGGGTTACAAGGGTGGGAAGGATTTGAAGGCGCCGGAGTTGGTGAAGGCGACGAACAAGGAACTCTTGGAGCAACTCGTCTCGCCAAACGAGTGGATTGGGAAGCAGGCACGCCGGGTTTTCGTCGAGCGATTCCGCGAAAAGACACCCGACCTCTCGCTTGATCGAGACGTGGTCAATTGGGTGAACGCACAGAAGGACCAACTTGGCGAACTTCAAGCTTTGTGGTTGCTACAAGCTCTCGACAGCAAAGTCTTTGTGGGCCCAAAGGGCGTTGATTATCAACAGCAGAAAATCGCGACCGGCCTCTTCGAAAGTGTTTTGAACGCCAACGATCCGCGAGTTCGGGCGGCCGCCATTCGCGTTATTGGTGCATGGACGGGCAACACCCCCGGAATTCCAAGTTTGGCGACTCCGCGATTCCAAGAATCATTGGCTTTCACTCCGCTCGCAAGCACGCGCGGACGGGCCCTTACGCTCGGGCCGCTACCAAAGGCAATTGCCGATGACCATCCCCGCGTGCGCATCGAAGCGTTGCGTGCGCTAGCGCGCATCCCGACGGCGCGCGCGGCGGAACTCGCGTTGAGCGTGCTCGACTCGAGTAGGAGCCGACGTGAGGAGGCTCAAACTGAAAGCGGAAAACGGAAAACGGAAAACGGAAGCGATCAGAGCCTCCTCACGTCGTCTCCTACGGAGTTGGATCCGTGGCTCGAGTACGCGCTCTGGCTGACCATCAATGATCTCGCCGAGCCGTGGGCCGCCGCCGTCGAATCCGGCGCCTGGCGCATCGAAGGCCGCGAGAAACAACTTCAATACGCGCTGAAAGCCATCGAACCCAAACTCGCGACGAAGCTGATGGCCAAAGTCATCGGCGATAAACCGCTCCTGCGCGATGGCGACGGTGGCATGACCGAATTGATCGGCCAGGCCGGCGGTCCTGCGCAGTTGCGGCTGATGTTTGATCAAGTCTTGAGCGGCGGCTTCACCGACGAGGCGGCCGCACGAGCGTTGAATCAACTCGGCGAAGCGGCGCGATTGAGGAACGCGAAGCCGTCAGGTGATTTAAGCGCCATCACGACCATGATTGATCGAGCCGACTCAGTGGTCCGCGCTCCGGCCGCGAAACTCGCCGGCTCCTGGAAACTTCAAAGCGCCGCGCCGTTGCTCGGCAAACTGGCCAACGATGCGAGCGCGTCTGCGGCGTTGCGACAGGCCGCCATTGAAGGCTTGCGAGAACTCGGCGGGCGCAACGCGATCACCGCCCTGCGCGATCTCACCAAAGACAGCAACGACACCATCCGCCGCAGCGCCGCCGCCGCCCTCGCGAGCGCCGACCTGAACGGCTCAATGCCGCAGATCATCGGTGTGCTTTCCACGACGACGAGCGAAGACGAAGCGCTGGGGCTCTGGCGGTCGTTGTTTGGGGCGAGAAGTTCTGCCAATGCCTTCGCGACGGCGCTTGGGAAAACGAACCTGCCCGAGGTCGTGGCCAAAGCCGGTGTGCGCGTGGCGCGTGAAGGCGGACGCAACGAGCCGACGCTCGTGATGGCATTGAACCGCGCGGGCGGACTGTCTGATCCTTCCACCGCGCTCACGGACGAAGAGATTCACGGCATCGCGTACAACGTCACCAAGGGGAATCCCGTGAATGGTGAAAGAATTTACCGCCAGAAACAACTCGGCTGCGTGATGTGCCACGCCGTCGGCGGCGCGGGTGGAAAAGTTGGCCCCGACATGACCAGCCTCGGCGCCTCCACGCCGGTGGTGGATTACATCGTCGAGTCCGTGTTGTTGCCGAACAAGAAGGTGAAGGAAGGTTTTAACTCCGTTCAGATCACCACGAAGGACGACGAAGACATCTCCGGCAACTTGGTTCGCGAAGACAACGAGCAGGTGATCCTGCGCGATGCGACGGCGAAGGAAGTTTCCATTCCCAAGCGCAACATCGCCACGCGCAAAATGGCGGGCTCGCTCATGCCGTCCGGGCTGGTGGATTTTATCACACCGCAAGAACGGCTCGACCTGTATGCATTCCTCGCGCAACTCGGAAAGCCGGGTTCATTCGATGCCACGAAGCAGAACGTCGCGCGTGTGTGGCGAGTGAATCCACGCATCACGCAGATTCACGAGAAGGGATTGGATAAGGTGGACTTCACGGAGAAAGATTGGTCGCCCATTTTTGCGACGGTTTCCGGGAGCGTGCCCAAGGAAGACATCGCCACGGAATTGAACGGCTATAGCGGCATGTTCATCGCGGCTTCGCGTTTCCAGACGGCGAAGGCAGGTCCGGTGCGTTTGAAAATCGCTGGCACTGATAGCCCGAAAGCGTGGATCGATGGGAAACCGATCGGCGGGGACAAAGCGCTGACTGTGGACCTGCCCGCCGGCGCGCATACTTTTCTCATTCGCCTCGGCATCAATGACATCAACGGACCGCTGCGGCTGGAGAGCGACGACGCGACGTTTTTGGTGGAGTAAATTCAGCGCTCGACGGCTGTTGGGCATGCTCACGTCAAGAAGAGCTGGATCTCCTCGTTCGTTCTTCAGCCCCGTTGCTGCTGGAGTACTTCTATTGGGTCATCGACATCCGGAATAACCGCGGCTGTGCCGACGGTTGAGCAAGGCTATCGGAACCGCAGGAATCCCGCCTTCCGTTCTCTATTTTTTCGCTAGAACCGCCACGTTCAGCGAAGCGGGCAATGGATGCATCGTCGGCGCCTTGAAACCAGACTGCGCGAGCATGTCGGAATATTCTGCGGACGTGTACGCGTCTCCCTCGGGCGTTGTGGCCAGCATCACCAGGCTGAAGCTGGCCGCTGCGGGAGGCGTGATTCGATCCGGGTTCGGCACAAATTCCACGATCGCCACCGTGCCGCCGGGACGTAGCGCAGAGTGCGCCCTTTTCAGGAACCGCACGCAGTCCGCTGCGTTAAAATGATGCAAGAAATTCGGCACCAGGACCACGTCGTAATTGTCGCCCAGTCCCACATCAAAGGCACTGCCGGCGATGGTGCTGAAACGGTCCGCGATGTTGGCAGCGCGAGCGTGCTCGCGGGCGACTTCCAATACCGGTGCCCAGTCCAGCGCGGCGAGATGCGCTTGCGGATATCTTTTGGCGAAAGCGATTCCCCACGCGCCGTGGCTGGCCGAAATGTCGAGGACCTTACTGGGGCGTTGCGCATCGAGCGGGATCAATTCGGCCAACCCTTCCGCCGCGTGCGTCATCAATCCGCCCATCGTGCGGGCAAATGTCATCCACATCGGATGCTCAGGCGCGATGCTGCCTTGCTGCGGTTCCGCCGTGCCGCCCTTGCGCACTGAGTCCGCGAGATTTTCGAACGCGTTCGTAAGATGGTCCGACAGCAGGAACTCAGCGGCTCCACCGGCATAGGCCGACGACTTGCGATTCAGGAATACCGCGCTGTCCGGCGTAAGCGAGTAGCACTCGTCCGCTTTATTCAGGAAGCCGAGCACCGTCAAGTAATCGCAAAGAATGCGCGTGCTGCGGGCGGCAGACTGACAGCGAGCGGCCACCTCGGTCGCCGTTAACGGCCCATCCGCCAGGGCCGTGAAGAGATTCAAATCCACCGCGGCCTTGAGCGCGGCGGTCTTTTGATACGCGGTAAGCGTCTCGAAAAATAAGTCTGGTGACGGTTGCGATGATGCGCTCATGAGTTCGTCTTAACGCAAAGCGCCAATGTTTGTAAATTCCTCACCGGCGTCTTCGCCGACACTCGGGATCAACAACGTTTTTGCAAGTATTCGGTTCGGTTCACTGCGAGCGATCGGCAACATGGTGGATAGAGTGCAGCGCCAAACGGAAAGGATTACGGCTGCAATGCCGCAACGGGTTGCTCGATCGGAACGGCGATCTCTTCCGGCAGGATCACAACTTCGATACGGCGATTTTTTGCGCGGCCTTCCACGCTCGTGTTGGGCGCCACGGGATGAAACTCGCCATAACCGAGCGCGCCCAGGCGGCGCGGATCAACGCCGGCGCGCTCGTGGAGAAAACGCACCGCTGCGGTGGCGCGCGCGGCGGAGAGTTCCCAGTTGCTCGCGAATTTCCGGTAGATCGGCACGTCGTCGGTGTGACCGATGAGGTGAATCTGGCGATTGGTGTGTTGCAGAAGAACACCCGCGATCTTCTCCAGGATTCTTTCACCTTCTGGCTTCAAGTCGGCCTCGCCGGAATCGAACGCGATGCGGTCGAGAATGTTCACCGTCAGTTTCCCGCGCAACTCCGAGATCGTGACGTCCTTGGATTCAAGCGCTTTGCGCATCTCCGCTTCCAGGCTGTTCCGCGTGGATTCCACTTCGGCGTTCTCTTCGGTAAGGTCCGCGATTTCCTCATTGGCTTCCGCGACCTTGTTGCTCAGCGCGGCCAGTTCGGCGGATTTTTTCTCAACGACCGCTTGCGCATCGACGAGCGCCTGTTGCGCGCGAGTCAAAGCGCTGCCCTGGTTGTGAAACGCCGCGAAGATAATTACCGCCAGGGCAATCGCCGAAAGCGCACCAGCAATGATCCATGTCTGTTTTGGCACGGCGCAGATTGTAACGCACGTAAGTCGAGAGGCCAAGTAGCAGGAGCGGAATGAAGAGAATTTTCAACTGTGCAGCGCGCCATGCTTTGGGCGAAGGACCGCGGAATGTTCGCGCGGACGAGACCGTCCGCGCTCCTCGTTCACTCGTAGCGCAGCGCGTCGATGGGATCGAGCTTCGAAGCTTTGTAAGCGGGATAAAGTCCGAAGAGCACACCGATAATCGCACTCGATCCGAACGCGTACATGATCGAATCCACGGAGGTGAGTACGGGCCAGCCGAATTTTCCTGAGATCAGGTGCGACCCCAGGACTCCGCATGTGATCCCGAGCGAACCGCCGAGCACGCTCAACGTCACGGCCTCGATCAGAAATTGCCACAGGATGTCTTTGCCCTTTGCGCCCACGGCCATGCGAATGCCGATCTCACGTGTCCGCTCCGTCACGCTCACGAGCATGATGTTCATGATGCCGATGCCGCCGACCACCAGCGACACGCCCGCCACCGCGGCGAGCAACGCACGCATGATCTTCGATGACTCTGTCGCCGTCTCGGTAATCTCCTGTTGCGAACGCACGATGAAATCATCTTCGCGCCCGGGAAGAATGCGATGCTTCTGACGCAGCAGTTCGATGATCTGGTTCTGCACGTTTGGCACCATCGAGGCGTTCGCCGCCTGCACGGTGATCGCGCGAAAACTGGTGTCGCCGGTCAACCGCCGCATCGCACTGGTGTAGGGAAGCAGGATGACATCGTCTTCGTCGTTGCCGCCCATGCTCATGCCTTTGGGTTTGAGCCAGCCGACCACGCGGAACGGCACGTTGCGAATGCGAATTATCTGGCCCACGGGGTCGGTGTTGGCGCCGAACAAAGTTTCCGCAGCGGTGCGTCCGATCAACGCGACTTTATTCGCCGAGCGCACATCCACCTCGTTGAAGTTCTGGCCGCTCGATAAGTCCCACGACCGGATCGCGAGAAAGTCGAGACCGACGCCGCGAATGCTTGGCACCGCGTTTTGATTTCCTGCCGCCACCTGGCCGCTCGCGCGTACTTCCGGACTGATGGAAGCCAAACCATCGATCTCGCGCTTGATGGCTTCGAGATCATCGATCTTGAGCGAGCCGGGACTGCCGAAACCCATACGAAATCCGCCGCGTCCCGTGTTGCCCGACATGATGAGCAACACATTCTGGCCGAGGCTTGCGATTTGTTTTTCGATCATCGCCTTGGCGCCGTTGCCGATGCTCACCGTCGCGATCACCGCGCCCACGCCGATGATGATGCCGAGCATGGTGAGCACGGTGCGCAGCTTGTTCCGACGCAACGCGCGCGCGGCAATTTTGAGGATGGCGAAAATTCTCATGACGCGAGCTGAATGGCGCGTTGCTCCTCGCGCAACCGTTCGAGTTCCTCCGTGGCGCGCAAACGATTCGCTACCTGCACATCACTGATGATGCGTCCGTCTCGCATGACGATGTTCCGTCTGGTGTAACGCGCGATGTCGAGTTCGTGCGTGACCATCACGATGGTGATGCCTTGCTCGTTCAACTCCTGGAACAAGCCCATGATCTCGGCGCTCGTTTGCGTGTCGAGATTGCCAGTCGGTTCATCCGCGAGCAGCAACGCAGGGTCGTTGGCCAACGCACGGGCGATAGCGACGCGCTGTTGCTGGCCGCCAGATAGCTGATTGGGATGATGGTCCGTGCGTTCGCCGAGTCCGACCAACTGCAGCGCTCGCAGCGCGCGGTCATACTGTTCGCGCCCGGACATGCGGCGGCCGTAAAGCATCGGCAACTCGACGTTCTCCAGCGCCGACGTGCGGGAGAGCAAATTGAAACCTTGGAAGACGAAACCGATCTTCTGGTTCCGAATCTCGGCCAGTTCATTGCGGTTCAGGCCGGAGACATCCACTCCGTCCAAAAGATAAACGCCGCGCGTGGGACGATCGAGACAGCCGAGGATATTCATCAGCGTCGATTTGCCGGAGCCGCTCGATCCCATGACGGCCACGAACTCACCGCGCTTGATCTCCGCCGTCACATCGCGCACGGCATGCACCGACACCGCGCCCGTCTCGTAAATCTTGTTGATGCCTTCGAGGCGAATGACCGCGTCCATATCAGAACCGCCGTCCGCCGCCGCCGAACGGATTGCTGGGAGCGCCGCCAGGCGCGCCCGGAGCGCGTGATGTGTCAGCGCCGTCCTGTCCGGTCACGACCAGTTCGTTCTCTTTCAACCCCTCGAGGATTTCTGTTTGCGCACCATCGCTGATCCCGATTTTTACGTGGCGCATTTCAAGTTTCGCATCGGCGTTGGTGCTGCCGATGACGTACACGGTGCGTATGGGAATGCTTGCTCCACGTTCGCGTCCCGCGCCTCCACGTTGCCCGCGCATACCTCCGCCGCCCGCGCCCCGGCCAGCACCACCACCGCCGGCGCTCCATCCGCCGCGACGCTCTGGTCCCGAACCGCCCGCATTGGTTCCACCCGCCGCCGCGGTCTGCGGAGCTTGCACGACCTTGTTCGTGTCTGCCGGACGAAAACGGAACGCCGCGTTTGGCACCTTCAACACATCAGCGTGTTCCGCCAAGATGATCGACACGTTCGCCGTCATGCCTGGTTTCAATTTCATGTCGTGATTATCCACGCTCACCACGCAGTCGTAGGTCACCACGTTTTGATTGGTCGTCGGCGCGTTGCGAATCTGGATCACCTTGCCCGCAAAAGTGCGCGTCGGGAACGCATCCACCGTGAAGCTCACCGTCTGGTTGGTTTCGATGCCGCCGATGTCCGCCTCCGAAACCATGGCGTCGATCTGCATCTTGGTCAGGTCGTTGGCGATGACGTATAGGGTCGGCGCCTGCAAACTTGCGGCGACAGTTTGCCCCACGTCCACGTTGCGCGAGATGACCATGCCGTTGGTGGGCGACATGATGGTGCAGCGCGCGAGATCAACCCGCGCCTTCTCCACCATGGCCTCGCGCAAACGCTTCTGTGCCTCGGCACCGCGCATGTCAGCCTGCGCCTTATCGTGCTCAGCCTCCGGGATCAGCTTGCCCCTGCTCAATTCTCCGGCGCGACGCGCGTCGATCTGCGCCAGCTCCAGCGAAGCCTGCGCGCTGGCAAGCTCGGCCTCGGCTTGCAACAGCGAGGCGCGATACGTCGAAGGATCGAGCTGCGCGATCACCTGGCCTTGCGTGACCGACGAATTAAAATCTGCGTAGAGTTGTTGGATCATTCCCGAGATCTGACTGCCCACCTGGACGTTCGCCACGGGATTGATCTGGCCGGTGGCCGTCACGGCTTGCGTGACATCACCGCGTGTGACGACAGCGGTGCGAGTTTGCTGCGCGTCATCCTTTGGCTTGTTCCAGTACCACCACGCGCCGTAGCCAGCGCCCGCGATGAGTGCGAGGAGAATAATCCATCCGAGCCAATTAAAACGGCGTTTGTGCTGCATACCTTGTCTGCGCGGTTGAAGATGCCGGGAGCGCAACAAGGGTTACGAGTCAATTCAAGCAGCGGCCTCCGTCGCGCGCCGTTTACGCGCCGGCGAGAGATCGATGATGAACGCGATGACTGCGCCGACGATCGCCACGATTCCCCACTCGCCGCTGAACCACCGCTGCACGACTGAGTACCACAACAGTGTGGTGGGCAGGAAAATGAATCCCAGGATCGGCCATACCGCGTTCGCGAACAATCCGTTGAACCAGTTCGTGAACAACCAGAGCAACGCGATGGTCACGCGCGGAATCAGCAACGCAAAGATCACAATCAATAATGGCATAAACTCCTCCACGGGGAATGTAGCACGCCACGACTCGACTGACACACGGACGCGCCCACGCGCCGAATGACTTCGGGTTCTTTTGGACTGCGCTCGCAGAGCGCAGCCGCGACAGCGCTTTGGTACGGGCAAGAACTCCCGAACTTCTGATGAATTCATGTGCGTCTCAAAGCGGCGTCGCGTCGGACTTGCCGCCGCAGTCCAGATCATCCGGGCGCGTGAGTGTTTGTCTCGCATGTCAGCCGCCGATTCGCTTCACTCCGTTCTTTGATCTCGGATGAAATCGATTGACGCGTGCCGCCTCTACACATTTGTGGACACTGCTTATCTCCACGGGCGCACTCCCGCTGACGTGGCGCGCGCGCTGTGCGATGGCGGCTCGGACATTGTTCAACTGCGCGCGAAAGGCGCCGCCATCCAGGACATTCGGCGCATAGCGGAAGCCATCCTGCCGGTCACACGGGCGGCAAAGGTGCCGCTCGTCATCAACGACTTTCCCGAACTCGCCGCTGAGCTTCGCGCGGAAATGGTTCACCTCGGCCAGGAAGATTTTTTCGACGCCGGTTTCACTCATCGCTCTCAACTGGCGGCGCTCCACTCCCACCTCGGCCTTTCGTCTCACGCACCGGAGCAGGCACAGCGCGCGATCACAGCGGGCGCGGATTACATCGCCATCGGGCCGGTGTTCGCGACTGGAACGAAGCCGGGTCGTGCCGCAGTGACGCTCGATTACGTCCGCTGGGCGGCGGCGAATGTCATGATTCCGTGGTTCGCCATCGGGGGCATTGCGCTCAACAATCTCGACGAGGTGCTCGCGGCCGGCGCGCGGCGCATTTGCGTCGTTTCGGCAATCCTGAATGCTCCCGACATCGCGCGCGCTTGCCACGACTTCAAGCAACGCCTAAGTTCCGCGCCGCTTTGAACCTGAAACATTCAACTTTCAACCTGCAACACAGCGCATGAGCGTTCTCATCGTCGGTTCCACCGCACTCGATTCCATCAAAACTCCCTCGGCGGAAAACCCGCGCCTGCTGGGCGGCTCCGCCAGTCATGCTGCCGTCGCGGCGAGCTTCTTCGCGCCAGTGAAGATGGTCGGTGTGGTCGGGAAAGATTTTCCGAAGAAGTACGTCACGCTCTACAAGAAGCACAAGATCGACATCGAGGGGCTGCAGATCCAGGACGGCAAAACGTTTCACTGGAGCGGCGAGTACGAGGTGAACATGAACAATCGCCGCACGCTGCTGACCGAGCTTGGCGTGTTCGAGAAGTTCACGCCGCACTTGCCCGAGAGTTACAAAAAGTCGCCTTTTGTGTTGCTCGCGAACATCGCGCCCGCGCTCCAACACCACGTGCTCGACCAGATGCGGAAGCCGAAGTTCATCGTCGCTGACACGATGGATCTCTGGCTGAACATCGCGAAGGACGATCTCGTGAAGCTGATCAAGCGCGTCGATGGTTTCGTGCTGAACGACAGCGAGGCGCATCAGTTGACCGAGTGCGACAACGTGTTCGCGGCGCTGAAGAAGATTCACAAGATGGGACCGCGTTACGTGATCATCAAGAAAGGTTCACACGGCTCGATCCTCTCAGGACCGCAAGGCTATTTCATCTGCCCGGCGTATCCATTGCACAGTGTGTGCGACCCCACGGGAGCGGGCGATTCATTCGTCGGCGGCATGATGGGTTATCTCTCGACTGCGCGCGGGAACATCGATGCGAACATCCGTCGCGCTATGATTTACGGCAGCGTGACCGCGAGTTTCTGCTGCGAAGGGTTCGGCGTGAAACGTACCACGCAGATCACGCGCGCGGACATCGAGAAGCGAGTGAAGGATCTGGAGAAGCTGACGAAGTTTTAGATCGCCCGTACCAGTCGAGGTAACGAGACTCATTCTGGTTTCCGATTTAGTCAGAGACTCCTCACGTCGTCTCCTACGAATAACGAGTCGGTAGGAGACGACGTGAGGAGTCTCTAATTGATCTTCGAGCGCTTGATGTTCCCAGCATCGGGCTGCTTCAGTTTCGCGTAAATCTTCCAAAACCTCGGCCAAAAACCTTCCTCGTACGGGCTCAACTTTGGATATCGGAAACAACACAGCCCAAATAACTGATCACATGGCTCACGTCCGCGATGTCGAGCCCGCGCGCCCGGTTGCCGGACCATGGTTCTTTCCTTCCACGGTTTGGCCGCCTCTATTTTTCCTTTGTATCGTTCACGGCAGTAAGCGCACGCGGAAGAACTGGTGCGGGGCGTTGTTGTTGTTGCTGGCCCCGGCGGACGTGATGCTGTTCGTCGCCAAAATACCAGAGTGCAGGTTGGTCCAGGTCGAGAGGCTGAGGGTGTCGTTGAATTGGACCTGGTAGGTCTTTCCACTGACGCTGTTCCACGAAATCGTGACGAGGCTGGATGTCAGCGAAATGGTCGCGATGGTGTCGAGCGGAATGGAAGCCGCATTGGCGGGATCAGAAGGAAAATCGAGTTCGTCGCGGTCGAAGAATCCGTCCATGTCGCGGTCCAACGCAATGCGACGGCCGGTCCCTTCCGGCACGATGGTGAATGTGAGTTCGCTGCCGGCGCCGGCGAGGTTGAGGAGCACGGATGTGGACAGGCTCTCGGCATTTCGATCGGATTGGAATTGGCCCAGCGCAGGGATGTAAAGCCATCCACGATGAAGGCCGTCTTTCTGACCTCTTACGATCAAGTCCACGCGACTGGTCGGTGAATTGGCGAGAGCAAGCATTCGATCGAATCGGCTAAACGGCCCGCTGCCGCTGACGGTGATCTGTTTGCCGACGGCGGCCGGCGCGTCTTTGCTCGGGACACCGGCGGGACTCTGCACGACCGCGGTGCCCATGGGTAAATCCGATCCCGAGACAGACATGAGGAATGCGACGAAATCACCGGTTTGTTGGTCCTGTCCGTTGACGAAGGTAAAGGCCTGCTGAAGAAAGCGAGTGAGCGTGTCGCCGTTGCCATTGTGAGTGAAACCAAAACCTGCGCGACTGGAAGTGGAGTCAAAATCCAGGCCGGTCTTTTCATAAAGGTTTCGCAGTTGCGCTGGTTTCAAAGAAATCCCGCCGAGCCGCCCGAAGTCCACGCCGATAAGATTGAGGCCCGAGGGAAAGGAATGACATTCCATGCATCCGCCAGTTTGCGGCCGCGCCACATTGGTCATTCCTGAAAAGGCGTTGCCGTTCGGAAGTTGTGTACCTGCGGGCAGGGTGCCGCGACCGATGGAGCGATGGTCAACGAGCGGGAGATTTGTCGAAAGGGTATTGTCGAATTCGCGGAACGGGTTCGGCGGGAAATGGATGGTGGAGAGAAAATCTTTGAACTCTTTTACCTCGTTGCTGGTGACGCCCGTTGCTGCGGCCTGCAAATTCGTGAAGGTGGGCATGAACTCTTCAAGGTTCTTGCGGTCGGCACGCCAATGGAAGGGTTCGTGACCAATCATGTCCTGAAAAGTGATCGTGACCATCGGTCCCTTCATGGGATGGAACCGGACGACGTTGGTCAGAAAAGGGCCAGTTTGTCCCGTGGGCTGAACGAGAAATGCGTTGGTGAGAGCAGGGCCAGCGGGATCGCCGAGATCCCACGCCAACCGATCCATGCGCGCATCAACATGACATGACGCGCACGCAACATGACCAAGCCCGGACGTCTTCTGCGTGTCGTAAAGGTGCTTGCGTCCAACTTTGACAACTTGAGGCGTGGGGTCGAACAGCGGCACTGTTCCCACAACGGTTTGCGAGATTGTATCGACCACCGAGATCGTGGCGGAGAAACGGTTCAGCACATAAAGCCGTTGGCGCGGTTCATCCAACGCCATCCCCGTGGGGCCGGCGCCGAGCGCGATGGGTTGCGAGGTCACGCGATCACCGTTTGCGTCGATGACGACGAGGTTGCTGGAACCCATGCCCGTGATGTAGCCCCGCGTGCCGGCCGAGTTCCAGATGATGCCCCGCGGATCGCCCAGAGATTGGGCGCGCTCGGAAGCGGGCAGGGTTCGCGTCACGTAGTCCAAATGAGGATTCAGATCCTTGATCGTCTTGCCCAGGGTCGATGAATTCACAAGGCCGAGTTGCACCCGCAGAAACACGCCATTGAGATTCGGTTCGAAGCGTATCTCGTTCTTTGCATCGGTCCCCACCACCGTTATCTGGCCGGACGCGGGATTGACCGCCACATCCATGCAGATGTTCATCAACCCGGTGGCGTAGCTGACAGCGAACGTGCTTGCGTCGATGATCGCAACGTCACGATCAGACATGTTCCAACCAACTCTTCGACCGGAGAAAGACGCGTTCGCGCCAGACACGAATTCGGTCCAATCGCCGTTGTTGTCATCCATCCATTGGCCCGTGGTATTCCGCTTCACGATGTGGGCAACTTTGGGCGGAGGAAGATTCGCGGGGATAGCCGGATTGATCGGAGGTGAGAATCCAGCACCACTGTTCGGTGGTGGATTTTGGCCGCCGTAGGGTCCGTTTGAGTGATTGACCACATTCGATCCGAGGCCGTTCGCAATCGCCGCTCCGAGAATGGTGGAAGCATTGCCTGACTCAAAGATGACCACATAAACCTTGGTCCCATCCGGACTGGTTGCCATGGCCTTGGGACGCTCGCCATCAATCGTTATCTGCGTGACGAGAGATCGAGTCAGTGGATCAAAAACCTGGACGGTGTTCGGCATCGCACAGGAGACGAATGCGCGTAACGGCGTTCCGGCGAAAACCACATCAGCCGGCGTGTCCAAAGTGTCCAAGGTCGCCACGACTCGTTGAGCAGCAAGATCCACGATGCTGACGGAATCGGAGATGTGATTCACCACCCAGATTTCGTTGGTGGTCCGCCATCGGACGGATACGGGGTCCAATCCAACCGGCACATTGCCGATGGGCGTTGGCACTCCATTCGTGACAGCAAAAAGTTCCAGGCGATTGTCCGGGAGATTACAAACCGCGAGCCGGTTGCCGTCCGGGCTGAGCGCCACAGGGTGAATGGGCGGCGTCTCCCAGTTGACGAAAGAGGGTGCGTCAACTGGCTCGAACTTGATGTCGTCGAACCGCATTCGGCTTCCGATATTCAGCGTGATCTGGATGTGCGTGAGGTTCTCGAAGGTCGCGCCCGGAAAGCCGGGACGGGGTGGCATATTTGTGAACAGCACTACCCCTGCGGTGCCAGGAGAAAGCGTTTTTGTGCCGAATGCGCCCGAGACAAAGGCGTTGCCGACTACCGGCGCAAGCAGAGTCATACTCTTCAGTGAAAACGACCTGCCGCCCATCCAAAGCGTGTACGATCGAGTGTTCGTCGCCACAATCTCAGCCGCCGTCGTGGAGTTTTGTGGATTGAGCAATGTCAGAAAGACATTGCTCGCCCCTGGGGTGAAAAAATTCAGGTCACGCGCGAAGAGCGTCAGGCCATCTTCCGAGTAGCTGGCGAACTTGCCAGTGTTGGGTAGCGAATCAAACGTCAGGACCTTTTCCGCCGCGACCGCAAAGTTGATGAGGTGAATCCCAAGCAGCAACGTCAGGCTGCACAGGAGAAAATGCCGCTTCGTGCCCATAGAATTACGACTGGTTTGGCTTGTCTTGGAACGTTGCAAGGATGTCGCAAGTCACTCTCCGATTCGAGCCAAATCGCCAGGCCACTTACTGCATTACGGCCAAGATCGACGGCACATCCCGGGAGTTCCGTCGCAAGC
>DATHEW010000038.1:0-8677 GCA_035318425.1 Candidatus Acidiferrum sp.
GAGCCGCCTTGGTGGGGTGGATTTCGTCCCGATCCCGCTTCGACGAAATGGAATACGGTGTCAGGCGGTGTTCCTGGAATTGCAGTTGCGATGGCGCGCGGCATGGGCTCGTGGGCCAATTGCGGCGTGATCGTTTTCTCCTCCGGGCTCATTGGCACCGCGGGCACCGCGACGGGATATGGCAGCCAGCCCACGCTGCAATTATCGCCGGGCAAAATCGTGACCGGAGTTTCCGTCACGCCGAAAAACGAGTTTGCTTTAGTAACCCTCACCGATGTGCGCGCGCGGAAAGGTCAGGTCGCCGTCATCGCGTTGCAGGGCGGCAATGAGCCGATCTTCGTTCACGATTGGTTGGATCGTTATCCAGGCGCACCGAGCACCGCGTGGCTCACCGACATGAAACTCCTCGGCTACATCGATCTGCCTGGGATGGAATTCCCGACGGGCGTCAGCGCCGTGGGTAATCGCGATGGCATTCGCCTCAATGGACCTGACGGCAACGTGACGATGCTCAGCCGCTTCAATCTTTCCATCCAATCCGATCGCGATATTTTCCGTACTGGAAACAATTGGGACTACGCCAGCACCGCCGGCTTTGCGGTGGTGATTTCGAAGCACGAAAACAAAGCGGCGTTCATCGATCTGCAACCATTGTTCGAGCGCATCCACGATCGCTACTTCACCACGGCGGAAAATTTTCAGAAGACGCGCAACCTCGGTTCCGCGCCCACTCAGTGG
Organism: Candidatus Acidiferrum sp.; assembly: GCA_035318425.1. Classification (GTDB taxonomy): domain Bacteria; phylum Verrucomicrobiota; class Verrucomicrobiia; order Limisphaerales; family SIBH01; genus JANNGC01. The sequence continues at coordinate 739 of DATHEW010000038.1, forward strand.
CCCACCGCCTTCGAAGCTGATCCGTCGTGGAAGCCACGCGTCATCAAAGTCATCGACGTGCCGCAGCCCACGGCGGTGATTGCCAACATGTCTGGCGCCGACAAAGCGCGCGCGTACATTGCGTCGCTCGACGGGACAGTCGGTCTCTACAAACTCGGCGGACTTGCCACCACCGCCGCGGCTGATCCCGCGCACGTGCAGCGCGTCAGCGAAACACGTGTGGGCCGCAATCCAACTTGCCTCGCTTATCAGAAGGGCACCCGCGACACGATCATTGCCGTGTCACGTGGTGACCGGGAAATTGCCTGGATCACAAACGATGTCGCTGGAGCGCGCGTCATCAAACGCCTGCGCGACGCGCGTCTCGTCGATCCCGTTTTTGTCGAGATGGCCGACACGCACGGCGTCGAAACCTCGCTCATCACCGTTGCGGATTTCAACGGGCGCAAGATTGTGAACTACCGATGGGCGCCCGTCGTTTTCGCGACGCAAGGCGGCGCTGTGTTTGGAATCGGTCCGAACGGCACCGATGAGTTTGAATGCGGCGGCGTGTTGGACTTCCCCGGCAATCCGTTCTGCATCAGTGCCACGAATGTGAATTGATTCCTCGTAGCGCAGACCTGGAAGTTTGCGCTGAGGTCTGGGTCCGAATCCGCCGCTGACTGCGCAAAGCTGGAGCTTCACCTTTCATTCGCTTATCGTCCGTCCATGAAACTCTTCGCGTGGCTGCTGGTGGTGTTAAGCGCGGGCGCGGCGGAAGTGACGCCACCTCCGTCCACCAACGTGACGGGCAAAACGGTTTACGTCCTTCCCATTCGCGCCGACATCATGCCCCCGCTCACCTACGTCGTGCGCCGCGGTGTGAAGGAAGCCATTGCCGCCAAGGCCGACTTGCTCGTGCTGGACATGAAGACCGATGGCGGGCGGCTCGACACGACGGAGGACATCATCGCGATCCTCGGCGAGTTCAAGGGCGAAACCGTTTGCTACGTGAACGATCGCGCATTCTCGGCTGGTGCGTTCATCGCCGTTGCGACCAGGAAAATTTACATGTCGTCTGGAAGTGTCATCGGCGCCGCGACGCCGATCATGATGAGCCCGGAAGGCGGCGTGCAGGCGATGCCGGCCGGCGCTGAAGCGAAAATGACTTCTGCCGTGCGTGCGCTGGTGCGGCGTGTCGCGCAGAAGAACGGTCACAATCCCGAAGTCGTGGAAGCAATGATCGATCGCAACAAGGAATTGAAGATCGGCGACCAGATCGTCAATCCGAAGGGCGAGGTGCTCACACTCACCGACACCGAAGCTTCCAAGGAATACGGCATGCCTCCGAAGCCGCTGCTCTCTTCCGGCACAGTGGCCAGCCTGGACAAATTGCTGGCTCAACTCGGATACGCGAACGCACGCCGTGTCGATATCAAGCCCACCGGCGCGGAACGACTTGGCACCTGGATCAATGCGATCACCCCGTTGCTGTTGACGATTGGATTGATCTGCATGTACATCGAATTCAAGACGCCGGGTTTTGGCGCTCCGGGAATCATCTCCATTTGCGCGTTCGCGCTCTACTTCGCCGGCGGCTACATCGCAGGATTTTCCGGCCTGGAATGGATGCTGGTGTTCTTCGTGGGCGTGGCGCTGTTCGCGTTGGAGTTCTTCGTGTTCCCAGGGACGATGGCGCTGGGCATAGCCGGCGCGGTGTTGATGGTGCTCGGGATCATTATGGCGCTTATCGATTTGTATCCCGGCGTGCCGACGACGCCGGGTTTCCCAACTTTGCCACGGCTTGCCGGGCCGAGCGGCGATAGCATCGAGAACGCAATGCGCGTGCTGCTGATCGCGGCGGGCGGCTCGATTTTCGCCGGCTGGCTCGTCAGCAAATGGTTGCCGAAAACGTCCGTCTATTCCGCGCTCGTCTCGCAGAGCGCGAGCGGCTCAGCCACGACTGCCGCGCTGGAGCGACAGGAGAGCCGGCTCGTCGGACTGACGGGCGTGGCGATCTCGTCGTTGCGTCCGGGCGGCAAAGCTCAATTCGGCGACGACATTCTCGACGTGCGGTCCGAGGGCGACCTGCTGGTGAAGGGCACGCGAGTGCGCATCCTGAGCGTGGACGGCGGGACGGCGGTGGTGGAGAAGATCTGAAAAGCTCGACGGACTTTTCTCGCCACGGCCTGTGCGTTAAATCAGTGGAGTTTTGCCGGAACGCTCGCTAATTGTTCCGCCCATGAAAGCCTTCTTCGCTCTTGCGCTCGCGCTCGTGTTCGCCGGTTGCTCGACCAACCAGGTGTCGTTCCACAAACGAACAGCACTCTCCGATGGCAAAACTTTCAAGGGCTGGTTTGGCGACACTACGAACATCTGGCGTGTCGAGAACGGCTCATTCACCGCGGGCGACGGGCAGAAGAAGATCGCGCACAACGAGTTCCTGAAGACGGAGCGCTCGTTCACCAACTTCGTTTTGCGTGTGAAGGTGAAGCTGCTTGGGACGAATGGTTTCGTGAACGGCGGCGTTCAGATTCGTAGCACGGTGTTCCCTCCGTTCGAGATGAAAGGCTATCAGTGCGACGTCGGTGAAGGCTGGTGGGGCGCGCTCTACGACGAGTCGCGCCGCAACAAGGTACTTATCAAACCCAACGCCGCCGACGTGAAGCGCGCCGTTCGTAACGGTGATTGGAACGACTATGTCATTCGCGCCGAAGGCAAACGCGTCCAGACCTGGATCAATGACGTGCCGATGATCGATTACATCGAAGCAGACGATTCAATTCCGCAGCACGGCCTGATCGGCGTGCAAGTGCATGGCGGCGGCGTCACGCAGGTTTATTACAAAGACATCATGATCGAGGAACTGCCGTAGCGCGCAAGGAGCAACCCCCATTGAAACCAGAGGTAGGGCGGGCTGTCCTCAACCCGCCGATGAAGCCTCACACCAAGGTCGCCAAGTCCGCAAAGAAAGATGACGATGTATCTCGTCGGTGACTGCCCGCTTTTTCCGATCCGTTGCGCCCTTCGCGGACTTAGCGTGAGACTTTTCGGATTTCCGGCTTATGCCTGGGCGAATTCGATGTTGGAGAACAGGCGCGGCGGAATCGACGCTTCAGGCAGCGATTCAATCCGATCTACGGCGCCGCCATGAACAAGCTCGTGCCGCAACTCGGAATGCGCAGCGTAGAATTCAATCGCGGCCGCAATCACTGCCACAGGCGCGAGCAACGTCTCGGCGTCTTCCTCGAAGTGCCAGCCGCAAAGCTCGCCCGCCTTCGCGCGCTCGGCGCTGTGGGACGCAGGTGTTTCCACCGCAGTGATATTCTCCACACGCACGCCAAGATAGAGCGATGACGTGTACTTCTCGCGTTTCAGGAAGCCGCTGGCCGCTCGCACGGAGTTCCACGGAATGAATGCAGCAGGTTCAAGAATCTTGTGCCACAGGATGCCGTGCTCGGTGAGCAATACCCCGTGAGTACGGCCGAATGCCTTCCACACCCACACGACGGCAAAGCCAGAAAAAAACACGAGGCCGATCAGCAACTTGACGCGGTCTTTGCCGCCTTCCGGCATGAGAACCGCACAGCCAATCGCCAGCACGACCGCACCGATGAGCGCCACGATTCGCTTGGCGCGGGACGCGGGAACCAGCACGCCATCGAATTGCTTTTGGTCTGACCGAATGCGAGTGAAGCGAACACCCTGCCGCTCGCGCACGCGCCAGAGCGGCCAGGCAATTCCGAGCGCGACCAGCACGCCGAAGAAACTCGCGAGCGCGGCAAGTCCCGCCCGATCTTTTGTCGCGATGCACCAGCCGAAAACCATGGCACCGAACATGACGGCGAAGATCGCCTCGGCGATCCAGTAAACCCGGTCGGCGCCGACCTCTTGAAACGTGGCGTTGCGCATCCTGAATCCATCGGCGCAAAACGGGTGGTGATTAACCGGAGCAAAGCCCAAATCAGAGCGGCGGTCAGCGGTGGAGGACCCCTTCGCCTCGAAAGTGCTGCGCACGCGTCACGGCAATGAGTTTCTCCATTCGAGGGCGAGCTGTTTCAAGCGCGTGACTTCCGCAGGATGTTTGCTCGCCACATTCATCTTCTCGTCCGCGTCAGCCACCACGTCGTAAAGCTCAGCACGACTGCCATCGCGATTGACGAGCAACTTCCACCGTCCCTCACGCACCGCGACATTGGGGCTGCGGTCGCGTGCTGGCTTGGGAAACGCAAACCAGTTCGTGTTCCGGCCATACTCCCAGAACAGTGGCTTCGTTCGCGCGAAGCCGCGGCTCAGCAGCGCAGCGGAAGCATCTTCACCATCAAACTTCACTCCAGAGCCGGGCGCAGTGCCAGTCAACGAGCAGAGCGCTGGAAAGAAATCCACCGCTGCGATGACGCTCGTGGTGTTCACCGTCCCCGCCGGAACGCGGCCCGGCCAATGGGCGATCAAGGGAACGCGAATGCCTCCTTCGTAAAGACTCAGTTTGCTCGCGCGCAGAGTTCCGTTTCGTGTTTGGAACGTCGGCAACGCGCCGTTGTCGCCGAGGAACAGCACGAGCGTGTTGGTCGCGATTCCTATTTCGCGCAAGCCATCGAGCAAGCGCCCGACCTGCTTGTCCATGTCCACCAGTACGGCGCGATATTTCTGCCGATCGGTCGGCTTCTGTGACCCTACGCCGGCGGCGTTCAGTTGCTCCGGCGATGGCATATACGGCGTGTGCGTGTCGTCGAGCCAAAGGTTCACGAAGCACGGTTTATCTTTGCGTTCGCGCAGAAACACCAGCGTGCGGTCCACCATCCAACGCGTGCGGTCGTGACGCTTCACCTTGTCGTGCGTGGACCAAATCCAGTTCGTGCCCGTGATGTCGGGATGCGGCTCTGGGCTTTCGTAAGTGCCGAGGCCGACGTCATAGCCGTAGGCGGCGAACTTGGGCGCATTCGTCACATCGCGCCCGCCGCCGAGATGCCATTTGCCAATGTGCGCCGTGGCGTAGCCCGAATTCTTCAATACATGCGGGAGCGACGGCGCATTCGTCGTCAGGAAATCCGCCTGCTCGCAACCGGCATTGCCGCGACGTGTCTGGAGAAAACTCGTGATGCGCCATCGCGCTGGAAATTGCCCGGTGATCAGCCCCGCGCGCGACGGCGAACAGATCGGCGACGCCACGTAAAACTGCGTGAACCGCGTCCCCTCGCTGGCCATGCGGTCCAACTGCGGCGTCGGCACCTCGCCTCCGTAGCTGCTCACGTCGCCGTAACCGAAATCGTCCGCCAGCACGACGATGATATTGGGTCGCTCCGCTGCGGACGCTTGGATGACTGCGAGGAGGACGCACAACAACGTGAGGAATTTCATGGATTGCTAGAAAATTTATTTTGATCTCCGCCGGATTCGATCCACGCGAGCAGATCGAAGATTTCTTCACGCGTCAGAGTGTTCAACAGGCCCGCCGGCATCGGTGACAAATCCGACACACGCTGTGTCGCGATGTCAGACTTGTTGATTCTGCGACGCTGATCGGGGTCCACGGGATTGATTGCAAGCACGATGCTTTTCGCGTCTTCGCTCGCGATGCGCCCATCGTGAATGGCGCCGGACTTCAACGTCACCGTCACGGAGCGATATACATCGGAGATGACCTTGGACGGTTCGACGATGCTTTCGATCAACGCGCGCCGGTCGAAGCGTGAGGACACAGCGGTCAGCTCCGGCCCCACGAATCCGCCTTCGTTCCCGAGTCGATGACATTGCGCGCAGCCCGTTTCCGCGAACAATCGTTTACCGCGCAGGGCATCGCGCGTCTGGCCGGCGGGATCGAGACCACTCTCCAAATCAGCCATCGACCATTCCTTCACGAACTGTCGCTCGATCGTTAGCGCGGGAGGCGCAGTGCGATCGAGCGCAGCGAAGGTTTCCTTCAGCGCTTCACGTTCGCCCGGCGTGAGCGTCGCTTCGGCATCCGCGCGTATGTAATTCAAAGCGGTGGGCAGCATGTTCGCGCCGTTGAATTCCGTGCGCGCGCGGCCCAGCCACTCGAAGTAAGTCCGGCGATTCACTGCGCTCCAGCCTTTCGTCGCCAGCCGCAGCGTGAACAGGTAATGAAACTTTTCTTCCTGCGTGGCGGCGGAAGCGAGGAGTGGAATTGTTTTCGCCACGACGGTTTGCGAGCCGAGATACACGAGCAACTCGCACAACGATTGGTTCACGCGCGCGTCACTGGCCGGATATCGCCGTTCCCAGAGTGCGAGCACTTGCTGTCTCATCGCTGCATTCGGCGCGCCCATGCGGAGGAAGGAAACGGCCAGAGCACGCATCGCGAGCAGTTGCTGCTCCGCACTCAGGTTGCCTGCGCTGATGTCATTCACGCGCGCAACAAGTTTCGGCTGTGACGCGCGATCTCCCGCCCGGCTCAATGCCAACAATGCGGTGAGACCCGCCGTGGGGCGCGTCTGCGTCAATGCGCGCGGGACCCAATCAGCAACCGGCCTGGACTCCAACTCCACGCGCGCGGCGTAGCGGACCCAGTGATCAGCATCGTCGAGTCGCGCCCACAGATCTTTGCGAGCGGGAATTTTCGGAACGGATTTTTGCGGTGCCAGTCGGGGTGAATCACCAGCCTCGGCGCGCGTCACGCGATAAAGTCCACTCTGCGTCCGCCGTCCGCCCGTGATGAAATACATCGCGCCATCGGGCCCGAACTCCAACCCCGTGACATTGAGCGGACGTCCTTTGAGAAACACTTCGCTGCGCCCGCCGTAACTGGCACCGCGCTTTTCCAGATGCACCGCGATGATTTTTCCGTAAGCCCAATCCTGGATAAACAACGCGCTACGCCACGGCTCGGGCCAATTGCTCTTCGTGCCGAACTTGATCGCGGTCGGTGAACTCACGCCGACGTCCACCGCGCTCGGCAATGTGTCCGACGACCACACGGGCAGCACGCCGGTTCCGCGACGCCAGCCGTAATCGCCGCCCGGCACGAGATGCAGCACGCGCGTCGGGTGATACCACGAGAGGCCCACGTCCCATTCCATGTCGGCATCGAAGGTGAAGAGGTCACCCGCCGCGTTGAAGTCGATGCCGAAGGGATTTCTCAATCCACCCGCCATCAGCTCCCAAGTCTTGCCGTCGCGATCGGTGCGGATCAGATGCCCGAACGGCATGCTCGAGCTTGCGTTGAAAAGATGTTTGTCCCACGCGCACGGAAGCAGTCGGTCTTCCCCGTAATGCCGCATCGGCGAATTCACCGAAACGCCATTCGTCGGCAGACCCACGTCATCACCGTGAATGCTGTAAATGAAACCATCCGGCCCGAGCGCGAGTTGATTGCGCCCGTGACCGACGCCGCCGGGCGTGCGACGCAACACAGTCACCTCATCGAACTGGTCGTCGCCATTCGTTTCGCGCAACCGCACGAACGCCTTCGAGTTGTTCGCGTTCGCGTAAAGCGCGTCGTAGGCAAAGAGCAAACCGCGACACTCGTACAAGTTCGTATTGATCGTCTCCACGCGCGCGACCGCCGTCTGATTGCTCACCAGTGTCAGGCGCAACAACCCGCGATCCTCACGCGCTACGACCAATCGTCCCTTGGGGTCAAATGCCATCGACACCCACGAACCTTCATTCGTCTGCGCAGAGCGAATCAGCTCCACGCGGAAGTCTGGCAGTGCGGTGATCTGTTCAGCGCGCGTGGCGGTGTTGGTGAGTGCTCGTTTCCAAAGATTGTAATCCTCGTCCAGCAGAGGTGTCGCCGCGCGCAATGCCAGTGCAACACTCAGCACCAATGTCGGCGCCGCCAGTCGGCACCAACGCACGGGCGATCGAGGCAACGTCTTCATCGTGAATATCGGCGACATTACCGGCGAGGCGGGGTGGAGGGAAATGGCGAAGACGAGAAGGTGCAGGGCAAACGCATCAAATTGCGCCAGCAAGGTGGGACTCATCGCGCTGCGACGAG
>DATHEW010000039.1:0-2357 GCA_035318425.1 Candidatus Acidiferrum sp.
CGTTGAGTCGAAGGGGAGTCGATGCAGTCCATGACGCGGGCGATGATGCGGGATTCATCGGCCGCAGACCGGCGTCAATGATGATCAGGGCGGCGGGACTGCGATTGAAAGTGGAGCGGGATTCACGGAGCTGGAAACGAACGTGACGTTTCGACCTGTCCAAAAGGTGAACCTGGGGAAGGAAGCGTTCCACGCAAAACACTTCCAAACGGCCATCCGTTGTGCCGACGCTCGCAGCGTAAGAGTTCAGGACCTGCGCGAATGCTGCGTTGATTAGAAGGATTTCGTGGTGATGGACGACACCGGTATATTGCCGACGGCGTCCGATGCGAGGCTAATGCACCAGCAGGAATCGGTAGCCGCCGTAGGCAGCAGCTGAGGCCAGTAGAGTGGCCACCGCGATCTGGGCAAACGCATCAAATTGGAAATGATGATGGAAATGGCCGCGCTGCGGCCATTCCGTACGCATTCAACGGACGGCCCGAGTGGCGAACGCCTCGATCAGCGCGGCGATGCAATGGATTTTCGTGCTCGAAAGAAAGCGCGATTGGGAACAGCATATCGCATCCAAAGAGGAACCAAGGACTCCATGAAAACGATTGCTTCAATACTTCTGTTGACCACGTGTGTTGCTTTTCCGGCCGGAGTGCCGGAGCCAAAATTCCGCGCCGCCACGATCGATGACAAAATCCAGATCGGTTACGGCATCGCCGTGGCGGATGTGGATGGCGATGGCAAGCCAGACGTGGTGCTCGCGGACAAGAACCAGTTCGTGTGGTACCGCAATCCCGGTTGGGAGAAGTTCGTCCTGGCCGAAAACCTGACGAAGCAGGACAACGTGTGCATCGCGGCACAGGATATCGACGGCGGCGGCAAGGCGGAGATCGCAGTGGGAGGCGGCTGGAACCCCAGCGACACGACGGGGAGCGGCGCCGTCTTCTACCTGCACGCGCCAAAGGACCGCACGCAAAAGTGGGAGGCCATCGCGCTGCCGCACGTGCCGACGATTCATCGCATGCGCTGGGTTCCAAGCCCGGATGGAGCGTTCGATCTGGTTTCCGTGCCGCTGCATGGTTACGGCAACAAAAACGGCGAAGGGGAAGGTGTTCCGACCATGACGTATCGCCGGCCGGCTGATCCGCGGCAGCCGTGGACCACCAACACGATCGCGAAGCAGTGGCACAAGACGCACAACCTGGATGTGGAGGGAAGCTCGCTGTGGATTGCGGCGAAGGAAGGCATCGCCAATATCGTGCGACCCAAATCCGGACCGCAACGCATTCATCTGCTCGCCACGAATGACGTCGGCGGCATGGGTGAGGTGCGCGTGGGCCGGCACGGTAACACTGTTTCGTTCGTTGCCGCCATCGAGCCGATGCATGGAACGAATCTCGCCGTCTTCACGCCTCCGCACGTGGACGAACCATCGGGCGCAATGTGGCATCGGCGCGTGTTGGATTCGTCATTCAATGATGGCCACGCACTCGCATGTGGTGACTTGCTCGGCATCGGGCGCGATCAAATCTTGGTCGGCTGGCGAGCGATGGGGAAACCGGGCGCGCGTGTCGGCATCAAGCTGTTCACGCCCATGGACATGGACTTGAAGGAATGGCGCGCGACGCTCGTGGATGACAACGGCATGGCTTGTGAAGACCTTTGCCTCGCTGACATGAACGGCGATGGGAAGCTCGACATCGTTGCTGCGGGGCGTGGAACGAAGAACGTGAAGATCTACTTCAACGAGCGGAAATAGCCGGCGACGCAATCGTCACGAACACTTCTTGTCGCAGCTCCCGCGTGTCTTGAGCTGTTCGCAGCTCGCAGTGATCTGGAGCCGTTGCGACTTCACGGCGAAGCCGAGCTTGGACGTGATCTCCCTTTCGATCAGCGCGATCTGGTCACTCTCGAATTCCACGATCTTCTCGCAGTCCGCGCAGATGATGTGGTTGTGATCGGGATGATCGGCGTAGTTCGGATCGTAGAATTTGTGGTCCTTGCCGAAATCCATTTCACGAACGAGGCCGCTCTCCGTGAGAAGCGGCAGGGTACGATAAACCGTGGCGCGGGAAACGGACTTGTCACGCTCACGTGACCAGTCGAGCAATTGATCCGCGGTGAAATGTTCCTCCGTGCTGAATACCGCATCGATGATGGCCTGTCGTTGCGCTGTCATGCGCAACGTTTTCGTGGCCAGGAAGGCGACGAACTTATCCTTGGCAGCTTGTTTGGTCGGACACGGCACGTCGGCAGTATATTTCACGGCACTTCGGAGTCAACGCAGCGCCCGAGCCGCACCGCAGGTTTTTCGGTGCAAACTGGCTGAAGGCAATGCGACTCTCGGCGCGCGTGGAGATCGA
>DATHEW010000040.1:0-8247 GCA_035318425.1 Candidatus Acidiferrum sp.
CCTTGCGAAGAAGCTCGGAACGAAAGTGGCGCTGGTGAATCCGTACCTCGAGCCCGGCATGAAGAAGTATTGGGTACCGTCGAATGCAGACAGCGCACTCTTCGGAACCAATATCACTGACTACTGGTTTCCAGTCGGGCAGGGCGGCGACATCGCGTTCCTCAGCGGCGTGTTGAAGGTGTTGATTGAACGTGACTGGCTGAATCACGAGTTCATTCAGCAACACACGACTGACTTCGCGGCTCTCACCTCTCACGTCACACCTCTCACCTTCGAAGAACTGGAGCGCGCGAGCGGTCTCACTCGCGCCGACATGCAAGAATTCGCCGCGTTGCTCCGTGATGCGAAGAACGCGATCTTCGTCTGGAGCATGGGGATCACTCAGCACGCGTTCGGCGCCGACGCCGTTTCGATGATTCTCAACGTCGGTCTCGCGCGCGGTTATCTCGGTCGCGACAAGTGCGGGCTGATGCCGATCCGCGGTCACTCTGGCGTGCAAGGTGGTGCCGAGATGGGCGCTTACTCGACGGCATTTCCTGGCGGCAAACCGATCAACGAAGAGAACGCGCAATGGCTCTCGCGGGAATACGGCTTTGAGATTTCAAACACCGTTGGCCTCACCGCGTGCGAGATGGTCGAAGCTTCTGCACGCGGTGAACTCGATCTGCTCTACTGTCTGGGCGGCAATTTTCTCCGCACACTTCCTGAACCCGACTATGTCGAGCGTGCGATGGCGAAGGTGCCGCTGCGCGTTCACCAGGACATCATCCTCACCGACCAGATGTTCATCGAAGGTGAGGGCGATGTTTTACTGCTGCCGGCGAAGACGCGTTACGAGCAGGACGACGGAGGCACTGAAACCACGACCGAGCGTCGCATCATTCTGTCGCCTGAAATTCCACGCCAGGTTGGCGAAGCGAAAGCCGAGTGGAAAATTTTGCGCGAACTCGCCGCCGCGACTTACCCGGAACGATCGCACTTGCTTGGCTGCGAAACGGGCCAGCAGATTCGTGACGAGATCGCGCGCATCGTTCCGTTCTATGACGGCATTCAGCATCTGACGAAGGGTGGCGATCAATTTCAATACGGTGGCAGACACTTGTGCGCTGATGGCGTATGCACGACTTCCGATGGCAAGGCTCACTTCCGCGTCGTGCCTGTGCCCGTGTCGAAGGTGGGGAGCTGGCTTACCGCGCCGGACGGAGATAACGCGCAACTCCGGCCCGCTGAGGACAGCGCGCTCTACCAGTTCAGCGTCTCGACTCGTCGTGGCAAACAGTTCAACACGCTCATCTACGCCGAGGTTGATCCTCTCAACGGCGCGTCACGCGATTCCGTGTTGATGAATCCCGACGATGCGGCGGCGCTTCGCTTGAAAGGAAATGATCGCGTCGCGCTGGTGAACGAGCTTGGCCGTTTCGAAGCGTGTGTTCACCTGGCGCCAATCGCCCGCGGCAATCTTCAAATCCATTGGCCAGAAGGAAATGTGATCATCCGACGCGGCTCCGTTGATGCAATGGGCGGGGTGCCTGATTACAACGCGACCGTGCGCGTGGAGAAGCTCATGACGTGAGCGCGAGCAAGAAGCAGGTCGTGCGCTGGCGAACCGGCGCAAAACCGCAGCGCGCCCGCGACGAACTTGCCGTCGAAGAGCCGCTGGAAATCCGCGTCGATACGCGTCCGGTCAGCGTCACGATGCGCACGCCAGGTAACGATGATGAACTCGCGGCTGGGTTTCTCTTCACCGAAGCGCTGGTGAAGCAGCGCGCGGACATCGCAAAGATTCGACCGAGTGCGCGCAACCAGAACAAAAACGTGATCGACGTTTTTCTCTCGCCTGACGTCACCGTCGATTTGGAGCGCCTGAAGCGAAGCGTCTTTGTCTCCTCGAGTTGTGGGCTATGCGGAAAGGCGAGCATCGAAATGGTGCATCAGCACTTCAAAGCCGTTCGCTCACAGAGAGCTAAAATCACCGGTGAGTTGCTTCTCACCTTGCCGTCGAAAATGCGCGCGGCGCAGCAGACCTTCGAGCGCACCGGCGGACTTCACGCCGCCGCTCTGTTTACAACGGAAGGTGAACTGATCGTCATTCGCGAAGACATCGGCCGCCACAACGCAGTGGATAAAGTCATCGGCTTCGGTTTGCTGAACGACCTGCTTCCGTTCGACCAGCACGTGCTTGTGGTGAGCGGGCGCGCGTCGTTCGAAATTCTTCAGAAGGCGATCGCCGGGCGTGTTTCAATTGTTTGCGCGGTGTCAGCTCCCTCGAGCCTCGCCGTCGAGTTCGCGCGCGAGAGCGGGATAACGCTCGTGGGATTCATGCGTGAAGATCGGCTGAACGTGTACTCCGGCGAGAAGCGCATCAACTTCACCCGGGAATAAACTTGCCGCTATAAGCCTCTGAAGATTTGATGCGCCACATGAACACCTCGCAACCAGCATCGCTGCGCGGGTTCGGCAAAGCGGCTTTGGCCGGGTTGCTGATCGTTCTGCTTTTTCTCTCAGCGTTGGCGGCAGGCAGTTCCTCGCTGCATCAGTGGTTCCACGCAGATCACAATTCACCCACGCATTACTGTCTTGTCTCTACTTTCGAACATGGCCACAGCCACATCACGAGCACCGCAGTGTTCGTTCACGTCGCGGAAGATTTCATAACCATAACGCATTGCGTTGAAGATCAATCTTTCATCTCCATCGATTTCACGCTCCACAGCGGGCGCGGCCCGCCAGTTCTATCCTGATCCCCGGTTCGTTTGCAGTTCGTCGGTGGTCGGTCGTTAAACCGTGTCGGCACTGTGTGCTGGCACAGCATTCAGGATAGAAATATGAAAAGAATTTTGATCGTTGGTTGTCTTATTTCCATGGGCGCGAGTTCGCTCATGGCACAGGAAAGTGACTTGGAATCTTTGAAGCGCTCCTTGCGTGATCAGCAAAAGATCATCGAGTCATTGATGAGGAAAGTCGAAGCGCTGGAGCTTCAACAGGCTGCGGTTACTAACAGACCGGTTGAGCCGAGGAACATCGCCACGGCGCTGAACACCAATGCGGCTCCAGCAGGCGCGGGAGAAATCGCGAAACGATGGAGCCCCAGCGATCCACTCCGGCTGATCGGCTCGGCGCAGAATTATATCAACCTCTCATTCGATGCGTTGCTCGCCGCCGGCAGTTCCACAGCGCAGGACATTGAGGCGCTCCAACCTGGCGGGCATGATCCCAAGCAACGCGGCTTCACGGTGCAGAACCTGGAGACGGTGTTTGAAGGCAAGGTCGATCCCTACTTCCGCGGCCAGGCCAACATCGTGATGTCGATCACGCCCGACGGTGAAACGATCGTCGAAGCGGAGGAGGCGTATCTCGAATCGATGGCGCTCCCGTGGAACCTTCAGCTCAAAGCGGGACAATATCTCACCGAGTTCGGGCGTATCAATCCGTCGCATCCGCACACGTGGGGTTTCGTCGATCAACCGCTCGTGAACAATGAGATGTTTGGTGGCGATGGATTGCGAAATCCCGGCGCGCGACTTTCGTGGCTGATGCCGACGCCGTTCTTCGCGGAGATTGGATTGAGCATTCAGAACAGCCAGGGAGAAACGGCCACGAGCTTTCGCAGCGCGGGCGGACATTCACACGGTGGCGAAGAAGAGGAGGAGGCGCTGCCGTTTGCGTTGCGCCATCCCGACAATGATCGCGGTGTGCGCAATTTTGGCGACATGCTTTTTGCTCCGCGTTTCCAAACGTCGTTTGAAGCGACCGATGCACAGACCGTCCTGCTCGGCACTTCGGCGGCGTTCGGTCCCAATGCGTCGGGTGCGGCCGGCGATTCGCGCACGCAAATTTACGGAGTGGATGCGACTTGGAAATGGAAGCCCGTCAATCATGCTGGCGGTTTCCCGTTCGTCAGTTGGCAGACCGAAGCGATGCTTCGCCGATACAGAGCCGGCGCATTTGATTGGGACGAGAATGGCAATGGCGCGGTGGACGATGGCGAGTTGGTCGATCTGCGCACCGGTCTTCCGGCGTCGTTCGGCTCGGAGACGCTTACGGACTACGGCGTTTACTCGCAACTGCTCTACGGCTTCCGCAAAGGTTGGGTGGCCGGGTTGCGCTTCGATTACATTTGGGGCGAGGAAGGTGATTATGAAAAATTCGGCAAGAGCTTCAACGGCGGTCCGGCGTTCACCACTGATCCATTGCGTGATTCGCGCTGGCGCGTTTCACCAAATCTCTCGTGGTATCCGACTGAGTTCTCCAAGATTCGGCTGCAATACAATTACGACGACCGGAGCCACATCGGCATAGACCATTCAGTCTGGCTGCAACTCGAATTCCTGCTCGGCGCCCACGCTGCGCATAAATTTTGAGCCGCTACGCAACGTCTGAACGAAAGGCCATTGTGAAAATAAAATTGATTCTCTTTGCGCTGCTCGCGTTCGCGGGCATCGCCCAGGCGAAGCTGAACGTGGTGACCACGTTGACCGACTTCGCATCCATCGCCGAACAGATCGGCGGTGATAAAATCAAAGTCAGTGCGATCGCGAAGGGCAGCGAAGATCCTCACTTCATCGATGCCAAGCCGAGCTTCATTCGCCTGCTCAACCAGGCGGACGTGCTCATCGAAGGTGGCGCTGAACTCGAAATAGGCTGGCTGCCGCCATTGTTGAACAACGCGCGCAACGCCAAAATCCTACCCGGCGCGAAAGGTCATCTCTTTCTGGGGCAACATGTGAAGTTGATCGATCTGCCGACCGCGCCCGTTGATCGTTCGCAGGGTGACGTGCATCCCTCCGGCAACCCGCACTTCTGGCTCGATCCGGAAAATGCGCGGGCCATCGCAACGGCGATCACGGAATTGCTGACGTGCAATGACAACGCCAACGCAGCCGCCTACGAAACCAATCGCAAGCGTTTCGTCGATCAACTCGACAAGAAGATCGGCGAGTGGAAAAAGACGCTGGAACCGTATCGCGGCACGAAGGTCGTCACGTATCACAAGTCGTTCGACTACCTGCTGAATCGTTTCGGCCTCGAACTGGTCTCGACGATCGAACCGAAGCCCGGCATCGAACCATCGGCCACGCACATTCGGACGTTGGTTCCACGAATGAAGGAAGCGCAGGTAAAGCTGGTCCTCGCCGAGACGTTTCGCTCGAAGCGAACGCCGGAATATCTGGCGAAGGAAACGGGCGCGCGCGCACTCTTTCTGCCGAGCAGCGTGGGGGCGGTGCCGCAAGCGAAGGATTATTTCAGCTTGCTCGACTACGACGTCTCGCAAATCGTGAGCGCAATCAAAGCGCAGCAGTGAGCGAGACATCGATTCTGGAATTGCGAGGCGTGGCGGTCGGATACGACCGCCACGCTGTGTTAAGCGGACTCGATTTTTCGATCACGCGAGGAAGTTTCACCGGATTACTCGGCGCAAATGGTTCTGGAAAAACGACGCTGCTCAAGACGATCGCCGGCATTCAGCGACCGCTTACGGGTGAAATTGTTTTTCATCCGCCTGCTGCATTGGGCTACGTGCCGCAGCGCGACCAGTTGGATTCCGTTTTCATTTTCACCGCATTCGAGGTGGCGTTGATGGGTGTGTGCGGCCGGGTGGGGCCAGGGCGACGCATTGGTTCCGCCGAACGCGACGAGGTTCATGAGTGCTTGCGCCGTACCGGCTCCGATGGGCTGGCGAA
The DNA here is from genome assembly GCA_035318425.1 of Candidatus Acidiferrum sp. GTDB lineage: Bacteria > Verrucomicrobiota > Verrucomicrobiia > Limisphaerales > SIBH01 > JANNGC01. The sequence continues at coordinate 5,682 of DATHEW010000040.1, forward strand.
GCGCCTGTTCTCCGAATTGTCCGGCGGTCAAAAGCAACGCGTGTTGATCGCGCGCGCTCTGGCGGCTCAAGCGGATTTCCTTCTGCTCGACGAACCAACCGCAGGCATTGATGCCGCCGCGACCAGGAGCATCATGGAGTTGCTCACGGCGTTGTACCGGGAGCAACGGCTCACGATCCTGATGGTGAACCACGATCTCGCCGCGATGCGAAACACCGTCAGCGAAGTGCTGTGGCTGCACGAAGGCGTGTTGCTCCGCGGTCCGGTGGGTGAACTTCTGCGGCGCGAGAAAATCGAGGAGTTGCTCAAAATCCAATTCACCTGATGGAACTGCTCCAGGAAATTTTCGCGCCCGAACTCCGAAACTCCGTTTACGTGAGCCTGCTGATCGGGTTCGTGTGCCCGCTCATCGGCAGCTTTCTCGTGCTGCGCCGTCTGGTGTTTCTCGGCGTGGCGTTGCCGCAGATTTCGTCGTGCGGCATCGCGTTCGCGTTCGCGCTGCACGCGTGGCATCTCGTGCCGCATCTCGAAGACAGCAGCGAGCGAGCGCTGGCATTTGGTGGTTCGTTCGCGTTCACGCTGGGGGCGCTGGTGATTCTGACGTTGTTGCAACGCCGCTATCCAGGGCTGAGCGAAGCGCGCATCGGCACTGCTTACGCGCTGTGCGGCGCGTGGAGCATTCTGCTGCTGGTGAAGAATCCCTACGGGCAACACGGACTGCTCGAACGGTTGCGCGGTGAAATCATCGCGATCTCGGACCTCGATCTGACGGTGACCGCGATTGCCTTCGCGGCAGTGGTGCTGGTGGCGACCATCTTTCGAAAAGAATTCCTGCTTGTGTCTTTTGATCCCGAGATGGCGCTGACACTGCGCAAGAAAGTGCTGAGCTGGGACGGGCTGTTGTTCCTGCTCATCGGCATCACGGTGTCGATGGCCGTGCTCACAGTAGGACCGCTGGTGACGTTCGGGTTCCTGTTGATTCCGCCACTCGTGGCCCGTGCGCTGGCGCGCAACATGACGCAGTTCGTCGTCCTTGGCTGCGTGGTGGGAGTGGTCGGAGCGTTCGGCGGGTTCTGCCTCGCGTACCGCCTGGATGTGCCAGTCGGACCGACCGACGTGGCGCTGCTGGGTGCTGTTTACATCATTATCGTGTCAGTACGCGGGGGACTGCGGCTGTTTCGGCCGCGTGCGCGCGTTTGAGAAAATGGCTTTGCCGGGCGACTGTTCCCCATGAAGGACTGGCTGATCGAGAAGACTGTCCCTGGTTTGTTGAATGATCGCGTGTTGAAACCGTACGGCGAACTCACTGCATTCAAGCTCAACTCCCGCGAGCGCAGCGCCGAAGGCGAGATCATGTTAAAGGGCGAGCGAGAGCCAGTGCGTGTCCGGATCGGCAGTTACGAATTCATCCATGAGGGAGATCGAACGTTCGTCGTCATTAACGACCTGATCACCTCGCGTGAATGGCTGACGCGGCTGGCGCAGCAATTCGTCATCGGCAAGCCTTTTGAACTGCCCGCGAGTATGGGCAAGTACGCGGCGATGATTGCGTGACTGAGCGCGGGGTCTGTGACCCGCAGTGCGTTGCAAATTCAAGCACGCTGCGGGTCACAGACCGCGCTCCGTGTCGAAAGAGACATTTCCGGTTGCGCTCACCCGATCTCCTCGCGAACATCTCACCACATGTCGTCTTACCAGGTCATCGCCCGCAAGTACCGTCCGCAACGGTTCGGCGACGTTGTTGGGCAGGAGCACGTCACCCAGACGCTTTCGCACGCCATCGAAGCGGGGCGCATTGCACACGCATATTTGTTTTGCGGGCCGCGCGGCACTGGCAAGACGACCATCGCGCGCATCTTTGCCATGTGCCTGAACAGTACGGGCGGACCGAAGCCCGACTTCGCTCCCGATGATCCGAAGGCGCTGGAAATTTCCGAAGGCCGATCGCTCGACGTGATGGAAATTGACGGCGCGAGCAATCGCGGTATCGATGAGATTCGCGACCTGCGCGAGACAGTGAAGTACGCGCCCGCATCGTCGAAGTTCAAAATCTACATCATCGACGAAGTTCACATGCTGACGAAGGAAGCGTTCAACGCGCTCCTGAAAACGCTCGAGGAGCCGCCGGCGCATGTGAAGTTCATGTTCGCGACCACCGAGCCGGAGAAAGTGTTGCCGACCATTCTCTCGCGCTGCCAGCGCTTCGACCTGCGCCGCATTCCGATCAATCTGATGGTCGATCACCTGCGCCACATCGCGAAGTTGGAGAACGTGGAGATCGATGACCCTGCGTTGTTCGCGATCGCACGCGGCGCGGACGGCGGGATGCGCGATGCCGAGTCGGCGCTCGATCAGCTCATCAGCTTTTGTGGCAACAAGATCGTCGAGACTGATGTGCTTTCGATGTTCGGGCTGACGTCGCAAAGCCAGTTGCTGTCGCTATCGAACGCGTTGCTGAACGGCGAGGCGGACATCGTCTTGCGCGAGTTCAACGACTTGACCAAGCACGGCAAGGATCTCGGGAAGTTTGTCGCCGATCTGCTGCAACATTTGCGCAATCTGTTGG
>DATHEW010000041.1:0-3070 GCA_035318425.1 Candidatus Acidiferrum sp.
CGCCACTTCGTTACTCCATCTTTGCAGATTGACGACATCTTCTTTCCAGAACGCAGGCTTCGCCGGGGGTCAACGATCGCCTGAGTAGGGCCGATGCCTCAGTTGACCCGCTCCTCCACGATAAACTTGAACATGCGCTTCTTCATCCACCTCACCGCAAGCAAGTCGTAGAACGACGCGAACAAACGGTTCCACACACCGTAATTGCTCTGGCCGGCGAAGCGCGGATTGTTGCTCACCTCGATCTCGGTGACGGTGTGGCCCTCGATCTTGAAGAGCGTGGGCAGGAAGCGATGCATGCCCTTGAAGAATTTCAGGTTGTCGATGCACTCGCGTTTGAACGCGCGGTATGTGCATCCGGCGTCGCTGATCTGTTCGCCAGAAAGAGCGTTTCGTACCCAGTTCGCCGTGCGCGATGAGAGGACACGAATGAGATGGTCGCCTTCGCCGCGCACTTTCACCCGTGTGCCGCAAACGCAATCGAAGTGCTTCAGAGCTTCGAGAAACGTCGGCAGATCTTGGGGATCATTCTGCAAGTCCGCGTCGAGCGTCACGATGTAACGTCCGCGGGCGTTCTTCATGCCGGCAAAACTCGCGGCCGATTCGCCGCAGTTTGATTTGAACCGTTGCACGCGAATGCGCGGATCGCCCGCGGCGAGTTCTTTGAGAATGGACCACGAATTGTCCTTCGAGCAGTCGTCGGTGATCACGATCTCGTAGGAAAGGTTCAGCGGCTCCACCGCTTCACGTATCGCGGTGATGAGCGCGCGAAGATTGCCTTCCTCGTTGTAGCAGGGAATCACGAGGCTGAGTTCAGGTGCGGGCGAACTCATTGCTTTCCATGAAATTCCGCGATCGCATCACACACGCGATCGACTGCATCAGGTTCCATCTCACCGTAGATCGGCAGCGAGAGGATTTCTTTCACGGCAGCTTCGGTCTTCGGCAGCCGGGGAATGAAAGGAAACAAGCCAGTCACCGCAGGTTGAAGATGGTTCGGCACCGGGTAGTGAATGCCCGTATCAATCGCCTTCTCCTTCAGGAATTTCTGCAACGCATCGCGACGTTCCACGCGGACGACGTACATGTGATAGACCGCGCTCGCCCACGGACGCTCCGGCGGCGTGGCGAGCACGACACCTTTGAGTCGCTCGTTGTAACGCGCCGCGATCTCACGACGGCGCACGTTGAACGCATCCAGGTGCTTCAGCATCACGCGACCGATGGCGGCGTTGATCTCATTGAAGCGCACGTTGTAGCCCGCGAACTCGTGCAGGTATTTGTCCTTGCGGCCATGATTGCGCAGCATGCGCAGGCGATCCGCCATCTGATCATCATTGGTGGTGATGCATCCGCCATCGCCGAGCACGGTGAGGTTCTTCGACGGGAAAAAGCTGAACGCGCCGAAGTCACCCATGCTGCCAACTGTCTTGCCTTTGTACAGCGCGCCCTGGGCCTGGGCGCAATCCTCAATCACCCACAGGCGATGCTTCGCACCAATCGCTAGCAATCGTTCGTTGTCCAGCGGATGACCGTAGAGATGCACACCGATGATGCCGACGGTGCGGGGAGTGATCAGCGATTCCACGTGATCTAGGTCCATGCCGTAGCTGTCGTCGATGTCAGCGAAGACCGGTCGCGCGCCGAGATGAATCATCGGCTCAACGGATGGAAACGCCGTGTGCGATGGTACGATGATTTCGTCACCCGGCCCGACGCCCTGAAGTTGGTGCAACAGGTAAACGATCATCGTCCACGATGTGCCGAGGATGGCGTGGCGTGTGCCGGTGTGCGCGGCGAGTTCAGATTCGAAGGCGTCGCATTCCTTGCCCAGGATGTATTGGCCGGAGCGCAAGGCGCGCAGCGCGGCTTCTTCGACCTCGGAGTTCACGAAGCATTTGGACAGCGGAATCTTTTGCATTCTGAGAGTCGCGCATTGTTGGAAGAATTCTTTGATTGAACAGAATTTTTTCAGTGGTCAGTCCGTTTTTGACTGACCTGCCCGATTAGCGTGCGCACATGAAGACACGATTCCTGTGGATGGATGCGGTTGAAACTCTGATCGCCAGATTCGGCGGTGCTGAACTGGTGCAGACACCGTCGGGCCGCTTTGAACTGCGCGGCGGCACATTGAACGATTATCAGGAAGCGAAGGAATGGTGTTCGCTGTTCATGCCGGAAGTTGTGATGTGGCGCAGCGCGAAACGAGCACAAACCTGCGGCAGGTGAGCGGGCGCGCGGCTTGCCAGTGATGCCCAATCCTGCCAAGACAACTCGCATGAATTCCCACGACGCTTTGTTTCCGCGGCCCCATGCCGCTTCGGAACAACTCTTCACTCGCCGTGATGCTCTGAAGTCCGCCGTGTTGTTCGCCGCTGCCGCAGCGGCAGCAACTACGCCGAACACTCTCGCGCAGCCCGCACCTGACGCCCGGCGTGCTTCTCCGAAACGTTACGCGATGAAGAAGTCGATCAACCTGTGGGCGTTTCCTTATCCGCAGCGCATGACGCTAGAAGAATGTTTGCGGCTCGCGAAGGACGCCGGCTTCGATGGCATCGAGCTGAACTACGATCTCGAGAACGATCTTTCGCCGAAGTCGGGCACGAAGGAGTTTCAAAACATTCGCAAGCTCGCGGACAAGATCGGCATCCAGATCAGCGGGGTATGTTCGTTCCTTTTTTGGCCGTATCCGCTGAGCAGCAATGATCCTGAGAAGCGCGCCCGTGGCATCGAGATCGCGGGCAAGATCGCGCAGGCGGCGCACGATCTCGGAGTGCAAAACGTTCTCGTAGTTCCAGGCGCTGTCCACATCCCGTGGCGCACTGATCACGAGCCTGTGCCGAACGATGTTTGCGATGCGCGCGCTCGCGACGCAGTGCGGCAGCTTCTTCCGCAAGCCGAGAAACTGAAGGTGTTCCTCAACATCGAAAACATTTTCTTCAATGGCTATCTCATGACGCCCATGGAGATGAACGCGTTCGTGGACAGCTTCGGCAGCGAGTACGTGCGCGTGCATTTCGATACGGGAAATATTTCGATGTTCCAGTTCGCGGAGCATTGGGTGCCGGTG
>DATHEW010000042.1:0-5198 GCA_035318425.1 Candidatus Acidiferrum sp.
GAAACCCGGGGTGGTCAAAAGGTATTTGCGCCAATAGCGGTCGATCAGGCGCGCAGCTACGTTGGCGGCATCACCACCATGAGGACCACGCGAATGCTTGGGCTGAACACAACCACTCAAAAGCTATGCATCCACACCCAAAAATCCTGGTTATCGAAGACAACAATGAACTGCGCACTTTGTTTCGCGCCATTCTGAAGCGTCAGCATTTGAGCATGGTTGAGGCTGACGACGGCGCAGAAGGACTGGTGCTCGCGCACGAACACAAGCCGCTCATGATTCTCTGCGACGTGCATCTCAAGAATTCCAACGGCTACGAAGTCTTGCGCCAGTTGAAGGCCGATCCGGAGACGAATGCGATTCCTGTGGTCATGGTGAGCGGCGCACACGATGACGGCGCAGCACTCGCGGCGGGAGCAGATGCATTTCTGTCCAAACCATTCACCGCCACGGAATTCCTTTCACTGATTCGAGAGACGCTCGGTTCTCCGGCGTGAGTAACACGCCATTGAGCGGAGGACAGTCTGCCGTTCGACCATATTAATTCATCGCCAGGCCACAGCTAATCTTCGGGCAGCGGCTTGCCTTTTGTCTCAGGCAGGAAAAGGAGCACGATCAATCCAAGCAGGAAAATTGCGCTCATATAAGTTGCCGCGTTGCGAAAAGCTTCGAGCTTCGCTTCCGGTGTGGTGGCTCCCGCTTTCAATGCTGACTGAAGTTTGCCCAGAGTGAACGGCCCGCTCGCCGCGAGAAATCGTCCGACGTTGTAACAGAAACTTGTGCCCGTGCTGCGGAGGCGGATGGGAAATAATTCCGGCAAATAAATCGCGAACCCGGCGAACAGCGCGAGCTGGCAAGCGCCCATGATGGGACTGAGCCAGAACACGTCTTCTCTCCCGTTGAAAAATTGGAAGAACGCGACGGTCGAAAGGAGCGCGCAGATAAACGCGATGGCGAACGCAGGTTTGCGTCCGGCTTTCTGCGCCAGCTTCGTCATCAGCAACATGCCGATGAACGCGCCAATGTTTTGGAAGATGGAGTTGATGCCGATCCAATAGCCTTTGGCGCCTGCAATTTTTTCCGGCGGAAGATTCTCGGCACGCAGCGAATTCTCAATGACCGGACCGACAAGTTCGGGCGCAAAAAAGCCGATGCCCCAAAGCCCGATCACGCCCGCGACGCAGAGCACCATCCCGAAGAGGGCGTTCTTCCGCCACCGCGGCACGCCGAAGAGAGACGCGTAAGAACCGAATGCGAGCCCGGTCTTGCGTCCAGCTTCGCGCGCCTTGACCCAGCTTTCCGGCTCCTTCAATCGCCATTGAAGGAACACGCAAAGAAATGCCGGCGCCGCGCCGATCAGGAACATCAGCTTCCATGACCAATCGGCGGTGATGGCCCTGCTCGAGACGAGACTGCCGGTCCACATGCTGATCAGCCCCGCAGTAACATTTCCGACCGCCGAGAGCGCCTGCAACGTGCCGAGTGCGTGAGGACGCGCTTTGTCCGGCAGCGCATCAGCAATCAATGCCACGGCCAATCCGAATACTCCGCCGACACCCAACCCAGTGATGAAGCGATACACCGCAAAGTCGATCCAACCCCGTGACAACGCGGAGAGGCCGGTGAACACGGAATACATCAGCACCGTGAGCGTGAGTGTGCGCGCCCGGCCAATGCGGTCGCCAACCGCACCAAAGATCAATCCGCCCGTTGCCCAACCTGCGACGAAGATCGATGTGGCATATCCACCGTAGAGACCGGCGTCCGCACCAGGCGGCAACAGATTCGCCATCGCATTGCCACGCGCGAGAATGAAAAGCTGCTGGTCAAGGCAGTCGAACAACCACGCCAGCGACGCCATGCTGAAGACGAACCAGTGATAGCGATTGAGCGTTTTCCACCACGGCAAATCCGCCGCAGCAATTGACGAGGCAGTGGGTTCTGTCGATCTCGGGTTCGTCATGGCTGCGATGGTGAGTACACGTATCGTTGCCATGCGCCAAGAGATTTTACGGCGATAGCTGTAACAGCGGCACCAAGTCGAATTGAGGCGCAACGAGCACGAAACCATTTCAAGTAAACTGGCAACGGCGACGCAAAAACACGCCAAAAACACGCCGCTTGTTCATTCAACAACGAGTGCCGGACCAGTCAGAACCATCCCGTGGGCTTCAAACAACCGCTTCATCGCGATTATCTGTTCCTCGGTGTAGGTCTTGTTGATTAGCTGCTCGCGCGTCGGCAGGTCTTTGTATTTTGGCCAGGGCCTGAAAGAACTCCTCGATCTTGCCGGCGGGCTGGTAGGTATTGAGGATTTGAGCCGGGGCTTACAGCCGTCCACACGTGCTCGACATTGCGTGGAATGAACATCGATTCACGAGCGTCGAGATGGAATCGTTTCTTGCCAATCTCCAACTCCACCTCGCCATCAACCACGTAAATCCATTCGTCCTATTGCGGGTTCACATGGCGCGGCCATCCGCTGTTGTTGACCTCTAAACACAGATCGTGCCGCCCGTGTTCTTTCCCGACACCTTGCAATCAATCGTCGTGTCGTTCCGATTTCAGCAGCGCCGTCTCATCGTAGAAATGAAGCGTGCGCACGCTGACGCCTGACATTGCGGCCACTTGTTTGACTGTGTAAGCCATCATTCTCTTTCCGCGCGCAGACCACCGTGGTTTGGACGCTGTGTTGCACTTTCCGGGATCACGTAACGTAAGGGTCAACGGATATTTTTATCGGGAAGCGAAGAACTGGAGAAGACATGATGCGCGGGCATCGGGAACCACACTAACAACAAAAAAAAGCCCGTCCTTGCGGACGGGCTTGCTAATAAATGTTCTGTGCGTTTACGCACCAGCCGTTGCGGCCTTCTCGTCTTTCTTCGGCTCAGCTGGCGCGGCTTCGGTCGGCGTCTCCACCCATTCGAGGATCGCGAGATGAGCTGCATCGCCCTGACGTTGATGTAGCTGCACGATGCGGGTGTAGCCACCAGCGCGGCTCTTGAACACCGGCGCGAGTTCGTTGAAGAGGATCTTGGTTGCTTCCTCGTCGTTGCGCAGGCGTGCTGCCGCCAGTCGGCGATCGGCAATCGTGCCGCTCTTGCCGAGCGTGATCATCTTCTCGGCAACGGAACGCGCGGCTTTCGCCTTGGCGAGCGTCGTCTGGATGCGGTTGTGCTTGATCAGGCTGCAAACCATGTTGGCCAGCATCGCATTCCGGTGTTCGCCAGTGCGGCCGAGCTTGGCGGTTCTCTTAAGGTGACGCATACAATTCCATTAAACGGCCAGGGCTTTCTCTTCCTTCGGCGGTTCCAGAAGTTCTGGATCGATATTCATGCCGAGGCTGAGGCCAAGACCGGTAAGTTTTTCTTTAATTTCGTTAAGCGACTTCTTGCCGAAGTTGCGGTACTTGAGCATCTCCGCCTCGGTCTTCAGGGCGAGCTGGCCGACGGTGGTGATGTTCGCGTTGTTCAAGCAGTTCGCCGCACGGACGCTGAGCTCGATCTCGTTCACGCTCATGTTGAGCAGCTTCTTGAGTTTCGCCTTTTCGTCGTCCTGCTTCAGCTCCGCTTCTTCGAACTCAACGGCGTTCTTGTCATAGCCGACGAACACGTCGAGGTGATGCTGCAGGATTGCGGATGCCTGCGTGAGCGCATCGTCCGGAGACATGCGGCCATCCGTCCAGACTTCGATCAACAGACGATCATAATCTGTGCGTTGTCCGACGCGGGCGCTTTCCACGCCGTAACGAACACGCGTGACGGGAGAGAAAATTGAGTCGATGGCGATGACGCCGATCGCTTGATCCAGCTTTTTGTTTTCGTCACCGGAAAGAAAACCGCGGCCTATTTTCACCGTCAGCTCCATCTCGAGCTTCTTCTTCTTATCGAGCGTGCAGATGACCTGGTCGGGGTTCACGAGCTCAACATTCTGGTTGAGTTCGATGTCGCCGGCCGTGACCTCGCCTTCCTTGCTCACGGAGAGCAGGAGGGTTTGTTCCTCACGGGTATGGGCCTTGAACTTGATTTTCTTCAGGTTCAACACGATGTCCGTGACATCTTCCACGACGCCCTCGATGGTCGCGAATTCGTGCTGCGCCCCGTCGATCTTGACCGACGTGATGGCGGCGCCTTCTAGCGAGCTGAGAAGCACGCGGCGCAATGAGTTGCCGACCGTATGGCCGTAACCGGTTTCAAACGGCTCAGCGATGAACTTGGCAAACAGGGGCGTGGCGGTTGATTCTTCTTTGACCAACCGTTTCGGCATTTCGAAACGTCCTAAGCGTACTGGCATGTTTTCCTTTCAACAGGTTTAATCTGACGCGTTCAGGTTTTATTCCCGCGCCTGAACGCGTCCGTATAACTGTTGTTTGAAGTGTCGGATCAACTCCGCCACTTCGGTTTCACTGTTTAGCGGGAATAAAATTCAACGACAGCCTGCTCGTTCGCGATCGGCTGAATCTCTTCACGCGTCGGAACGCGCATCACAGTTCCTTTGAAGGCCGCTTTGTCGAGCGAGAGCCAATCGGGGACCACACGGTTCGTGGAAGTCTCGAAGCCGCGCGTCGCCATCTGCTTGGAGGCGTTCGTGTCTTTCACTTCGATGATGTCGTTCACCTTCAAAGCGTAAGACGGAATGTTCACTTTGTGGCCGTTCACCTTCACGTGACCGTGGCAAACCATCTGGCGTGCCTGCGCACGGGTGTTGCCGAAGCCGAGATGAAACACCACGTTGTCGAGACGCGTCTCGAGAATCTGGAGCATCTGCTCGCCCGTGACACCACGACGGCGCAACGCCTTCTCGTAAACGCCACGGAACTGCTTCTCCATGAGCCCGTAGTAGTAACGGAGCTTCTGCTTTTCCAGAAGACCCAGACCGTAGTCAGTCACCTTGCGGCGACCCGACTTGGGGCCATGCATGCCGGGACCGTAATTGCGGCGTTCGAGATATTTCGAGGGGCCGAAGATCGGCACTCCGAAGCGACGGCTGATGCGAACGCGTGGACCTGTATAACGAGCCATAAACTAGTTCCGAATGACGAATTCCAAATTTCGAATTAAACGCGGCGCTTCTTGCGCGGGCGGCAACCATTGTGCGGGATCGGGGTCACATCCTTGATCGTGCTGATCTCCAGCCCGATTCCCTGAAGAGCGCGAATGGCGGACTCACGGCCCGAGCCGGGCCCCTTCACGCGC
>DATHEW010000043.1:0-2036 GCA_035318425.1 Candidatus Acidiferrum sp.
CATCGCCAGCAAAATGCATCGCCGTGTTTTCCCGTGCTGGTTTGGGTCTTTGAGCATGATGCGACACATAAATTTTTGGACCTGGTTATGGACGCCATGCCTTGCGTTCGGCGCCGCTTCGGAGAAGTCAACCGTTGTTGCTCCGCCGTTGCCGATGATTCGCGAGATTGAATTGCGCCCTGCGCAATTGACGCTCACCGATACGCGAGACGAGCGGCGTGTGCTGGTGCTTGGCAGAACCGATGGCAGCAACTTCGTCGATCTCACCGCGCAAGCCGTTTTCAAAACCGAATCACCCGTTGTGGAAATGAACGGCGCGTATGTGCGCGCGAAGCAAAAGGGCGATGGCACGGTTTTCGTAAATGCAGCAGGGAAGACAGCGATTCTGCCCGTGACGGTGGAGAGTGCTGAGACTTCCAACGTGCGCTTCGTGCGGGACATTGAGCCGTTGATCGCAAAACTTGGTTGCAACGCTGGAACGTGTCACGGCTCGGCCAAGGGGAAGAACGGCTTCAAACTTTCCTTGCGCGGCTACGATCCGGATTTCGATTACCATGCGCTCATCAATGACATTTCGGGCCGGCGCTTCAATCGCGTGAATCCGGACGACAGCTTGATGCTGCTCAAGCCGCTCGCGGAGGTTCCGCACGAGGGACGGCAGGCGCTCAAACCCGGTTCGCGCGAGCACAAGATCCTTCGGGAATGGATCGAGCAGGGAACAAAAAGCGAGGAGTTGAAGGCGGGCCGCGCGACGAGCATCGAGATTTTGCCGGGCGATGTAGAGATGGATTTGCCCGGACGCGATCAGCAGATACTGGTCATTGCCCGGTATGCCGATCGCACGACGCGCGACGTGACGCGCGATGCGCATTTCAGCGTGAGCAATACCGATGTGGCGAAGGTTGACGCAGGCGGCACGGTGCAAGGGCTTCGTCGTGGCGAAGCGGCCATTCTTATTCGTTATGAAGGGATTTACGGGACGAAGTTGCTCACCATCATGGGCGACCGCCCTGGCTACGAATGGAAGGAAGTCGCCGAGAACAATTACATCGACAAGCACGTCAACGACAAGCTGCGGCGGATGAAGGCGCTGCCGTCGGAGCTTTGCACTGATTCCGAGTTCATCCGCCGTGTTTCGCTCGATCTTACCGGCTTGCCGCCGAAATCGGAGCGCGTACGCGCCTTCCTCGCAGACACGACGCCGTCGAAAGACAAACGCGAGAAGTTGATTGATGAGCTGATTGGTAGCCCCGATTTCGTTAAGTCATGGGCGAACAAATGGGCCGATCTGTTGCAGTGCAATAGCGAGAACCTGGGCCAGAAAGGCGTATGGGTTTATCGCGAGTGGATTGCGAAGCGAGTCGCCGAGAACATGCCGTACGACAAATTTGTGCGTGCAGTGCTGCTTGCGGAAGGCAGCGCCTACCAGAATCCCGCGGCGAATTATTTTCGTGTGCTGAGGGAGCCAGGCAAGATTACGGAAGATGTGAGCCAGACGTTTCTCGGCGTTCGCTTCAACTGCAACAAGTGCCACGACCATCCCTTTGAGCGCTGGACCCAGAACCAATACTACGAGTTCGGCGCGCACTTCGCGCGGGTGGCTTTCAAGAAAGGCGCGATGCCGGGAGAGGAAATTGTCTATCGCAATTTCAACGGCGGCGAAGTGAAGCATCTCAAGACCGAGATGGTCGTCGCACCGAAAGTTCCGTTTGGCGATGAGCGTGAAATCAAAGCCGACGAGGATCGGCGCGATCCATTCGTCGATTGGCTCACGTCGAAGGAGAACCCGCTCTTCGCGAAGTCGATGGCGAACCGCACGTGGAGCTATTTCTTTGGCAAAGGAATCATTGACCCGGTGGACGACATTCGTGGCGGCAATCCGCCGAGCAATCCCGCGCTGCTCGACGCGCTGACGGCGGAGTTTATCAAGAGCGACTTCGATGTTCGCCAGCTCATGCGCACGATTTGCCAGTCGCGCACCTATCAACTCTCGATCATCCCGAACAAATGGAACGAGGATGATACAATCAACTTCG
>DATHEW010000044.1:0-8631 GCA_035318425.1 Candidatus Acidiferrum sp.
TACGGCCGCGGCGGCTACACGATGGTTGATTTGGTGGAAGACCAATTTGCCCGCGCCGCTCATGACGATCGCGTGAAAGCCGTGATCCTCAAGGTGAATTCGCCCGGCGGTGAAGTGCTCGCCTCGGATGACATTTACACGATCGTCCAAAAATTCCAGAAGACGACGAGCAAGCCGGTCATCGCGGACATGGGCAGCCTGGCCGCGAGCGGCGGCTATTACGTCTCGGCGCCTTGCCAGTGGATCGTCGCGAACGAATTGACCATCACCGGCAGCATCGGCGTGATCATGCACGGCTATAATTTCCGCGGGCTTCTGGACAAAGTGGGCGTGCGTCCCGAGGTCTTCAAGAGCGGGCGGTTCAAGGACATGTTGAGCCCGGATAAACGTCCCGAGGACATCACGCCCGAGGAACGCGAGATCGTGCAATCAATGGTCAACGAGACATTCGACAAATTCAAAAGCATCGTCAGCGAAGGCCGCGCCGGCGCCGCCCAGAAGAACAAAGGCGACGGAAAATCGCTCGCCGACAATTGGGAGCAATACGCTGACGGCCGCATTCTCTCGGGCAAGGAAGCGCTGCGCCTGGGCTTCGTGGACGAGTTGGGAAATTTCGACGTGGCAGTGACTCGCGCGCGCAAGCTGGCGAACATCACCGACGCCAACCTTGTGCAATATCAACAGCCATTCGACCTCGGTGATCTCTTCAACATTTTTGGCAAGAGCGAAGCCAGCACGATCAAGATCGATTTGGGCATCGACACGCCGAAACTGAAGCTCGGCCATCTTTATTTCATCTGCCCGACGGTGCTGCCGCGCTGAGGTGAAGGTGCGCGGGGCTCCAGCTCTGCGCGTTCAAACGCGTTGAACCGTGCGGTGCTGGAGTACCGCGCCCGATTCCGAATGAACCTGGTCACGATCATCGAACATCCGCTCGTGCAGCACAACCTCACGCGCCTGCGCGACAAGCGCACGGAGCCGGAAGAGTTCCGCCGCTGCCTTGCGGAAGTCGCCACGCTGATGGTCTATGAAGCGACGAGAACATTTCCGGTGAAGCGGGTGAACGTGGCCACGCCGCTCGCGCAGACCACGGGTTACCAATTGAAACGGGAAGTGATTCTCGTTCCTGTATTGCGCGCGGGACTTGGCATGTTGACGTCCATTCTGCAGCTCATTCCCAATGCGCTCGTCGGGTTCATCGGGTTGAAGCGTTGCGAAAAAACATTGCAGGCAACTGCGTATCACAAAAGCTTGCCAGAAAATCTAAGCGGGTTTGAAATCATCCTCATCGACCCCATGCTCGCCACCGGTGGCAGCGCGCTCGCCGCGCTCGATCTGTTGATGGAGCGCCGGGCCGAACATGTGCGACTGGTGAACCTGGTAGCGTCTCCCGAGGGCATTCGCGCGGTGCGCGAACGCTACCCTGCGCTCCCGATTTTCACGGCTGCAGTCGATCAGAAAATTAATTCGCGCGGCTTCATCGTCCCGGGTTTGGGTGACGCTGGTGATCGCTTATTCGGAGTTTGATTCAGTGAGAGACAACCTGCTCATCGTTGCTGATAGCGAGCGCGATGCGAACATGCTCTATGCAGTGCGCATGTTCGTGCCCGACCCGTTTATCTATCTCCACTTGCACGGCAAATGCCATGTGGTGATGAACGATCTCGAGATCGGGCGCGCGCGGACACAGGCGCGGCACTGCAAGATCCTGTCATGGACGCACTGGGTTAAACAACTGCGTGACGACGGCGTGAGGCACGTGAATGCCGCGCAGGTGATTCGCGCCATTCTCCGCGACAAGGGCGTCAAGCGCGTGCTCGTCCCACACGATTTCCCGCTCGGCCTGGCCGAGGAACTGCGCAAGCTCAAGATCAAGCTGAAGGTCAAGCGCGGGCTGTTCTTCCCGGAACGCGAACGCAAGAACGCCGAGGAAGTGAAAAAAATTTCCGCCGCGCTGATGATGGCGGAGGTCGGCCTCGCTGAAGCGATTCACGCGTTGAAAAATTCCAAGGTGGGACGCAATCGCAGATTGATGCACCGCAACAATCCGCTCACGTCAGAAAAGCTGCGCGCGATCATCGACACCGCGATCCTCCAGGCGGGCGGACTCCCGGCGAACACGATCGTGGCCGGCGGACAGCAAGCCTGCGATCCACACGAGCGCGGGCATGGCGTGCTGCGCGCGGGCGAACCAATCATTCTCGATGTTTTTCCACGTTCACAAAAGACCGGTTACTTCGGCGACATCACACGCACCGTGGTGAAAGGCCGCGCCAGCGAAGCCGTGCGCGCGCTCTACGACACGGTGTTGAGCGGGCAGGAAATTGCGTTTCAGCACATTCGGCACGGAGCACGCGCCGCTGACATTCACACGAAGGTGCAGGATTTCTTCAACGGCCGCGGGTTCAAGACCGGTAAACTCGGCGGCCGCATGTCAGGTTTCTTTCACGGCACAGGGCACGGGCTGGGAATGGACATCCACGAAAGTCCGCGCGTCGGCCCGGCCTCGAAAGACCAACTGCGCGCCGGCCATGTCGTCACAGTCGAGCCAGGTTTGTATTATCCAGGGATCGGCGGCGTCCGCCTCGAAGACGTGGCACACGTCACTGGCAAGATTCCCCGCAACCTCACAAAGTTCGAAAAAGTGCTCGAGGTCTGAGCCGTTGTCATTACCCACACCTTTCAAAGGAGGAAAATCCGTGAATCCCAACGGGATTCCGTCCAAAGCCCAGGGTTGCCGAGCCCTGCGCGGCTACCCTGGGGTCACGCGTCGTCCTGGCACAACCCCAACGGGGTTGCGTCCCCCCGTCGCGCCACGCATGCCGCAACCCCGTTGGGGTTAAAATATTATCTATCCATTCACCCAGGGTAGCTCGCGGATTCGCAACTCTGGGCTGAAGGCTGGAATCCCGTTGGGATTCAAGAGCGGACGCTTGGGACTTGTGCGTAATGACAAGAGCTGAGCCCGGAGCGTCAGTGTTCGAGCACCTGCTGGACGGCTGATGGATTGAAAGCTGGCTTGCGAGCGTCGCCGGAAGACTTCAACTGATTTTCCCAACGCACCCGGTAAGCGTTGATGACGTCAGCGCCACGATGTTCTGCACCATCAGTTCGCAGGAATTCGGAGCCAGGGTCCGGCTGACCTCTGAGACTCGAACTCTTGCCGATGTCGATTGTGGGGCGTCGGTCCCGGTTGAGGTCGGCGAAAACTCTTTTGCGCTGTGGAACCAAGTCCGCAGTGGACTGTGCGAGAATAGATGGCTTCAGCGCGGCTTTAACTGTCACGTCGCGGCCGTTTTTGAATCCGATTGAGTAGCTAAACGCAATCAACAGAACTCCAAACAAAACCCCAACGACAGTCGTGACTCTGGTGCTCATGCGTATGGTTCCTTTCCGAATCCTACTGGGATGCCGAACGCCGTCCATACCCATTACGCGGCGATTGTTGGCGTTTACCAGAATCTCATTCATCGACTGAAACCGCAGCCGCTTCATGACTTCGTGAAGGCATAGTGTTTGGCCCAAAATGCATTGAAGAAATTCATCCGTTTTCGTTAAGGCGGCGCGGGCATTCGTCGATAGAAAAGACGTTGAGCGCGCGAATTTTTCGCCGCCCTACAATCCAATGAACGTCGCATTGATCAGTGCCGATCCTGAAGTTCCCGTTTTCGGGAACCACGGCTGCTCCGTGCATGTGCAGGAGATCTTGCGCGCGATGTCAAAGAGGGGCTTCGAGGTCGATCTGTTCGCCGCTAATTACGGTGGCGCGGTGACCCAGGAATTCAGCGGCGTGCGCATGCACTCGATTGCAGTCGAACGCCGCGAACGCCCCGCGGAACGCGAACGCGCCGCTCTCGCCAACAACGCGGCTGTGCGCGATCTGCTGCACCGCGCGAATCGCGAACGCAACTACTCTCTCATCTACGAACGCCACGCGCTGTGGAACTTCGCCGCAATGGAGTTCGCACGCGAGAAAGATGTCCCCGGCATTCTCGAGATCAATTCACCTTCGCTTGAAGAACGCGGCGGACAGCACCAACTCAGCGATCGTGCCGGCGCTGAAGACGCCGCGATGCGCGCCTTCCGCTCGGCCACATTGATTCGCGCGATTTCACAGCAACTGGCGCACATTCTCGAAAGTCATCCCAGCGCCCGCGGCAAAGTCCATGTCATCAAGAACGCGGTGAATGC
Organism: Candidatus Acidiferrum sp.; assembly: GCA_035318425.1. Lineage (GTDB taxonomy): Bacteria > Verrucomicrobiota > Verrucomicrobiia > Limisphaerales > SIBH01 > JANNGC01. The sequence goes on from DATHEW010000044.1 coordinate 4,192, forward strand.
GGAACGCTTCGCCTGGGCAGTGCCGTCACTGGAACGCGAGCCCAATACATTCGTGGTCGGCTTCACCGGTGAGTTACGCGCCGCGCAAGGACTGACGATGTTGATCAGCGCGTTTCAGCTTGTGGCGGATGCTCTTCCCATGACGCGGCTTGTCATCGTGGGCGAAGGTGAAGAGCGGGAAGCAATCGAACGTGAGGTCGCCGCCCGCAATCTCACCAGCCACGTGAAGTTCCTCGGCGGTGTGCCGCCGCATAAGATTCCCAGCCTGCTCGCGTCATTCGATGTCGCGGTGGCGCCCGTGCCGCAGCTCAACGGTTACTACGCTTCACCTCTCAAAGTGTTCGAGTACATGGCTGCCGGGTTGCCAATCATCGCCAGCCGCATTGGCCAGATCGAAGAAGTTTTGAAGGACGGCGCGACTGCCATTCTCGTTCCGCCCGGTGACAAAGAAGCCCTGGCGCAGGCGCTTTACGATCTTGTCGAATCGCCCGACACGCGGCATCGGCTCGGCGAAGCCGCGCGCGCGCAGGCGTTAGCAGCTCATTCGTGGGACGCCGCGCTCGGCCAGATTCTGGAGTTGGCCGGCATTCGCGAAACCGCTCATCGCGCTTGATCCATGTGAACACGCGACGCACGATGCGCGTCGAGTAAGCGTTCACATGAAAATCATTTCCACACTCATCATCGCCGCGTGCGTCACTTCTTCCCTGCAAGCCGCGGAACCGAAACCGTTGCGCATGCTGCTGATCACTGGCGGCTGCTGTCATGATTACAAGGAGCAGAAAGATCTGTTGAAGAAAGGGCTCGAAGAGCGGGCCAACATCGAGGTCACACAGGTCCACACCGACGACAAGAGCACGAAGCCACCGCTGGCCATCGTCGGCAATCCCGAATACGCAAAAGGTTTCGATCTTGTGATGCACGACGAGTGCGCCGCGGACATCAGCAACCCCGAATCGATCAAGGGCGTGCTCAAACCGCATGAGGACGGAATTCCCGGCGTGAATCTCCACTGTGCGATGCATTCGTATCGCATCGGCAACGCCGGCCAGAAAACAGAAGCCGGCGCCGAACGCGCGATGTGGTTCGATTACCTCGGGCTTCAATCGAGCGGACACGGACCGCAGGAGCCGATCACACTCAGCTTCGTTGATGAAAAAAATCCCATTACGCGCGGACTGACGAATTGGACCACGATCCGCGAGGAACTTTACAACAACGTCGTGATTCGTGATGGCGCGCGCCCGCTCGCACGCGGCAAGCAAACCGTGCGCACGAAGAAGAAAGATGCTGAAGGCAAAGAAATCGTGACCGAGAAGGACAACGAATACGTCGTGGTCTGGAGCAACGAATTTGGTCCGAAGAAAACGCGCGTGTTCAGCACCACGATCGGACACAACAACGCCACCGTGAGCGATCCGCGTTACCTCGATCTCGTGACGCGCGGCCTGTTGTGGGCGTGCGGCAAGCTCGACGACAGCGGCAAGCCGGTCGCCGGCTACGGTCCGAAAGCGCAGTAACCTCTGACAGAACTTTTCAGGCCGGCAGCAATGCCGGCCTTTTCTGTTGAGCACTTGCCACAAAAGATTCCGATGCGGTGATACTGGTAAGGCGCGCTGTCCTCAGCGCGCCGTGCCTGACTCTGGAAACAACCCTCGGGAATTACTCTATTGAACGACGATTACCAACTCGTGCAACTCGCGAACGGAACGTTCACCGTTCGCTCGCTCACGCACAGCGAAACATTTCATCCCGTCGCCGGACCGATGGCTGAGGCCGAAGCTCTTTACGTGCATCAACTGAACCTACGTGAACGAATTGGCCAGCGTGCCGAAGAGTTCGTCATCTGGGACATCGGCCTGGGAGCGGGGGCGAATGCGTTGACCGCGCTGCGTTGCACGAGCGATCTCGCGAAACCAATTCACGTCATCAGTTTCGATCGAACCACGGCGGCGCTCGAGTTCGCGCTCAAGCACGCGGAGAAATTGCGCTACGTGTGTGGCTTTGAGAATCATCTGCGAACGTTGATCGACCATGGTCATGTCGAGATTCAAAATGGTTCCGCGCAAGTTCGCTGGCAGTCCGTCATCGATGACTTTCCGACAACACTCGCGTGCGCCAGGCCCGGGCTCGCTTCGCCTCACGCCATCTTCTTCGACGCATACTCCCCCACGCGAAATCCCGACATGTGGACGCTGCCTGTTTTGCAGAACCTTCATGCCATGATCGATCCGCTTCGCCCCTGCTCTCTCGCCACTTATTCCCGAAGCACAATGGCGCGGGCCGCGCTGCTGCTGGCCGGGTTCTTCGTCGGGGTCGGTGAAGCGATCGCCGAAAAAGAAGAGACGACCATTGCGGCCAACTGCCGCGATCTCATACCGCGCTTGCTCGACGCCAAATGGCTGGACCGAGCGCGGCGTTCCCACGGCGCCGAACCATTACACAATGGAACGTACGTTCAGCGGCCACTCGCGCCCGAGACATGGCGGAAACTTTGCGATCATTCCCAGTTCAAGTGAGCGCCAACCCGAAAATCCCCCAGAGCAATTCTGGGAAAAATCCGAGCAAGAATCGGGGTGACACGAATGTCGAGGGTTGCTTGCATATCAGTGGCGAAAGGAGTTCGCCAAACTATGGACCTGCATCATCCACTAAAAACGGAGTTCCCGCAGTACCAGCAGATCATCACCACCCTCTACGCCAACGACGAACGCTTCCATGCGCTCATGGAGGAGTACGATCGCATCGATGATCAAATCTGCCGGATTGAGGAGAACCTTGAATTCGCAACCGATCAAGAGATCGAGGAACTCAAACTGCGCCGCGTACACTTGAAAGATTGGTTGTACTACGCGGTGCGCAACAAACAATCCGCGGCGGCGTAGCCCGTCACGATTCAGCTTGCACCTGAGGAGCCGCCCGCTCGCTGCACCGTAGAAGCGGGACGGCTCGCGGTATTGACGCGCGCCTCGCGCAACATCATCCGCACTCCCCAAACCACCGAGCGAACCCGGCGCTGTGAAGGTACCACCGCCGCTCCCCAACGTTCGACTGAGCTCCCCTCCGCCAACACGAGCTACTGAACGTCTCAATCATCAAAACCGAAGAACTCAGTCACACACCACATGAGGGCTCGGAACAAACCGAGCACGCCGATGAACAACAACGGTTTCCACCAGGCGAGGCTCTCATACCGGGGAATGAGCCACGTCATCAGACAAAACAACAAAGCAGCGGCAACAACCTCCACGAGCACGACATGGATCCATCCGAAAGCCTTCCCCGTGCGTTCTCCGATCCAATCCAAAACGCGGTCCGGGTAAACAATCGCCGCGGCAAGGGCGAGAAAGAGCAAGTCATACCAGTGCCATCTTCCGCGCCCGAATCTCATGTGAATGGGTGACTTCCTGAACCAGTGAATAGTCGATTCACATTCGCAACTTGCCGTTGCCGTCAAAAAGACGCGCCTTGGAGCGGTTGATTCGGTGCTACCGCAGGTTGCCTCCCTTTTCCCGGAAGGGAATCAGGTTTGCAAGGCAAGCAAGTCGTTAGACTCTCCGGTTCTCCGCGCCTCAAGCGCGAGGTGGTTTTAGCGACGCGGGGTCGCCGAGTTACCCGAAAAACAATTCTCGATTTCATGAAATAGTCGCCTTTTTCAAACGTATTATGTACATGGGCAAGTTTTTACCTCCTGTGGATGAATGGCCTGCACACGCGCGAAAGGTGGGCTTCAGTTGCAAGAGTCTTGCTGCTCGCTGGCAGGTGTCCGAGCGACATTTGGAGCGCCTCTTTCTCGCTCGTACTCAACAATCACCGAAGATATGGATGCGCCAAGTGCGAATGGAGATCGCTAACACTTTGGTGAAATCAGGTTGTTCGATCAAATCAATCGGGTTCGATTTGGGATTTCGAGGACCCGATACATTCTGCCGGGCATTCAAGAAGTTTTTCGGATCAAGCCCCAGCAAGCATCGCGAATGCGCTGGTGTCGCATCTGGCAAATCCAAGCCCGTTGAAAGGCCTTCGCAAACCCGCAAACTGCGCCTTGTCCCCCATAAGCCGGAACAAACTCCGCCTGGTTCACTCCAGGTTGGCCGTTGAATCGTTCTTTGGCCGGGGCTTGAGGGGGAAACAAAGGAACAAATGCACAACCACATCAATCATAAAATCCAGCTCGCGCTAAAACTCGCCGTGGGAATCCTGGCAGTCATTGGTCTACCCAACCTCTCGGCAGCCATTATTGACGTAACTGGTGACAGACTTAAAATCGGTAGCGGCCATACCCTTTTCGGTAATGCGACGATAGCCGGCGGAGATAGCAATACAGCCGATGGTCAATCAGCAGCGGTGGGGGGCGGGTCTTGGAATTTGGTAGAGACCGACTACAGCGTCATTTCCGGAGGTGCTGCGAATAGTATTTTCGACACGGGCGCTTGGAAC
>DATHEW010000045.1:0-2073 GCA_035318425.1 Candidatus Acidiferrum sp.
TCGAAGAAAGCCTGGCGACGCATTCGCTGCACCGCTATCGATCGAAGCAGTTGCAAACCGAGGAAACGGAGCCGCCCGTGGAGGCCAAATGAGCGCGACGAAAACAGCCTTGCGCGTGGGAAACAAAACCTTGGAGGTCTCCAACCTTCAGAAGGTGCTTTATCCCGCCGTGGGTTTCACGAAGGCGCAGGTGATCGACTATTACATTCACGTGGCACCGGTGCTGTTACCGCACTTGAAGGATCGTCCACTGACAATGAAGCGATACCCGAATGGTGTGAACGCGGAGTTTTTCTACGAGAAGCGCTGTCCGACGCATCGACCTGATTGGGTGAAAACCGCGCGCGTCTGGAGTGAAGGCAACAACGACTACGTGAACTTCTGCGTGATCAACGATTTACCCACGTTGGTATGGGCCGCGAACCTCGCAGACCTGGAGTTGCATACGTCGCTGTCGAATATCCGCAGCAAGGAGAAGCCCACCATGCTGGTCTTTGACCTCGATCCCGGTCCTCCGGCGACGATCGTCGAGTGCGCAACGGTGGCGTTCTGGCTTAAGGAGATTTTTGACGCGTTCAAGCTGCAGATGTTTCCGAAAACATCGGGCTCGAAAGGATTACAACTCTACGTTCCGCTGAACACGCCTGTGACTTACGAACGAACGAAACCGTTCGCGCAAGGGCTGGCGCAACGGCTGGAACGGGAACATCCGCGCGAAGTCGTTTCCAAAATGCAGAAGGCGTTGCGCGGTGGAAAAGTGTTCATCGACTGGAGCCAGAACGATACGCACAAGACGACGGTGTGTGCTTACTCGTTGCGCGCGAAAGAGAGGCCGACAGTTTCAACCCCCGTCACTTGGGAGGAAGTGGACGCGTTGCGACGGAAGCGCGATGCGGATTGGTTGGTGTTCACTTCGGACGCGTTGCTCAAACGCGTGGATAAGATCGGCGACATCTTCGAACCGGTCCTCACCCTCAAGCAGAAGCTGCCGAAGTTGCCGGCGTGATCACTCGCCCACCTGATAGCCTCCCGGCGCCCTACCCCGCAGGCGTTCAAGCAATCGCGGGTCGAGACGGCGCACTGGATGTGAAGGCCCGGCATGCCGTGCGTCACGAAATTGTGTGGCCTCCTGCTCGGTGGCAAACGCCAAAGCTTCGGCGGGATTTTCGACCCAATGGTTCCCCTCCTGGTAAAAGAGGCCATTGTCGTCATGCTGCAAAAAAGCTTTCATACTTTTGGTCGAACGTTGGCTATGGCGCGACCATACGCCGGGATGAAGCGCTGGCCATCCGGGGATCATCCGAAAACTTTCTGGGGAAAATGCCGAGTCCTCGCAGGCAAACACCCTACTTGCTGGAAGGATGTCCCGCGCGCGAGAGGCGGCAGGCTAAGGCGCCGCAATGGCGAAGAGCTGCGCCATCGTCGCGATGTAGAGCACCCCGTTCGCCGCGGTCGTCGTGGCACTGATGGGCACGCGGAAGTCGTGCTCGAAGAGCAGATTCTTTTCGCGCGTGGCCGCGAAGACGTAAAACGCGCCGCTGCGGGTGCCGAGATAAACTTTGCCGTCGGCCACGTAGGGCGATGCCCAGACCTCTCCCTTGATATCGTGCGTCCAAACTTCCTTGCCCGTGTCGCGATCGACGCAGTGCATCTTCCGCCCGCAATCCGCGATGAACACGAGATCGCCCGTCACCGCTGGTGTCGAGAGCACGTGCTTGTCGAGCGTGTAAGACCACACATCATTCGTGCGCAAGCCGGCGCCGAGTTGCGGAACCTCAATGCACTTCAACCACGCTTCGTTCTTGCCCCAGAAAATATCTCCGCCACCAGCGACATAGAGCCGGCCATCCGGGAACACAGGCATGCCATAAATGTTGCTCGGACCTTCGCGGCGGTTCGTGGTGTAACGATGCACTTCGGTCTTGGGAGCGGCCGGGTCCGGATCGAACTCGAACACTTTCTTCAGGTGATCGGCTTTGCTGCGTTGATAGGGCGCGGTGTCCTCACCACGCCGTTCTGGCGCCGTCGTCGTCGTCGCGTTGAGGACAGCACGGGCCGCCCGATTCGTCGGCT
>DATHEW010000046.1:0-12550 GCA_035318425.1 Candidatus Acidiferrum sp.
ATCACGGAACCTCTATCCGAAAATCTTGCCAAGAAAAAACCCTGCGACGATCGCGCGCTAGTTCCGTGTCTCTTGACATGCGCTTCACACCGTCAAAGGAATCCACTCTGTGTGAGGGACGTTCATTCACCCAGCCGCGACCTCAAGCAGGGCAAATTCTTAGAACCGCGAGGAGCGGGCCACGATGAACTTATGCCGTGCAAGAACTGCACGCTCGACGTAAAACGCGCTATGCAAGCTGCGCCCTCAGACGCTCGCGAGAAGCTTTCCGTCTTTCAACTCGTCTTGCTTGTCTTGTCCCTTGTTGTCATCGCCGCATTAATTACGGACACGGTGGCACCGGTTGGGAAAGAGGTTTCATCAATCATTCAGGTACTCGACATCACAGCGTGCGTTCTCTTCTTCGTCGATTTCAGCATTCGCTTCGCGCGGGCGGAGAGCAAAGCGACGTTCATGAAGTGGGGCTGGATTGATCTGATTGCCTGCATTCCGAATGTGGACGTGTTGCGGATCGGACGAATGGTGCGCGTGCTGAGGATTATTCGCCTGCTTCGTGGTGTGCGTGTGGGACACCGCATTATTTCAATCGTGCTTCAGAACAAGCCGAAGACCGCGTTGGCCAGCGTCCTACTGACAACGTTGCTGCTCGTGACGTTCTCGGCCATTTCCATTCTCATCGCCGAAGACGCTCCTGAGGCCAACATCAAGACGGCAGAGGACGCCATCTGGTGGAGCGTGACCACTATCACGACGGTGGGATACGGCGACAAGTTCCCGACGTCCACCGAAGGCCGTCTCATAGCGATGGCCCTGATGATGGCAGGTGTCGGCTTGTTCGGAATGTTGAGTGGTCTGATCGCCTCCTTCTTTCTCGGGAACAAAGATGAATCCTCGCCCGAGTTGCAAGAGACGCTTCTGCGACTGCGCGCGATTGAAAAAAAGGTGAACGAACTCGACGAATTCGATCGGCCAGCGCTGAACAGGGTAGAAACACCATGAGTTGGAGAGGAGCACTTCGCGCCATTGAGGCGGCCGAGCGGCGCGCACAACGCGATCAGCAGAGGCGGTATCGCGAGTTGCAGAAACGCACGAAGGAACTTGCGAAGTTGTCAGTGTTGGAGCAGTCGCGTCTGGAAGTCGAAACGTATGAGAACCGCCTCGACGTTTTGCTTTCGATTCACAAAGACCAAGGCGAGGAGTGGAACTGGAAACAGGTCCGCGATACCCCACCGCCCGTGGAGCCGTGCCGCGGCAATCGCCACGAGACCGAAGTGGAGCGGCGACGTGCAGCGTATCGGCCCGGGTTCTTCGACAAGCTGTTCGGTAAAGCGAAAAAACAGGAAGCGGCATTCGCTGCCGAGCTGGAGAACGCGAGAGCGCGAGACGAACAGAATTTTCAAAACGCGTGGGCACAGTACCAGCGCGATCTCGCAACGTGGGAAGACGAACGCAAGCTGGCGGCGGCGGTGCTGGCTGGAGATGACGGCGCTTACTCACGCGTGCTGCGCGAACTGACACCATTTGCTGAGTTGGCGGAGCTTGGTTCGGGACTCAACGTTCGCATCCACACCCCTCAGTTGCTGGAAGTTCTGCTTCAGGTCAATGGACAGCAGGCAATTCCATCAGAGGTTAAATCACTCACTGCCTCCGGCAAAGTCTCGACCAAGTCGATGCCGAAGGGACGCTTCAACGAGATTTACCACGATTACGTGTGTGGCTGTGTTCTGCGGGTAGCGCGCGAATTATTTGCGCTCTTGCCGGTTGAGACGGTCATCGTCACCGCATCAGCCAACCTCTTCGATTCGCGCACCGGGCGGAGCGCAGAGCAGCCGATTCTCTCGGTCGCAATGCCACGTGCTGTCGTGAAGCAATTGAACTTCGAGCGACTCGACCCGTCGGATGCGATGGAGAACTTCCTGCATCGCGGCGAGTTCAAGGCTTCGCGGAAGTCTGGCGCGTTTGTGGCGATCACACCTCTCACGCCAGCGGACTTGGATGCGAGTGCAAATCCCGTCGCTCGGACGAAAGCGAGTTCGGCTGCACTCGCGCCAACTGTTTCGCCGTCGGTGAATCCATTTCCCGCACGATGGGCGGAGGGATTGCGGCGCGGCGACGTAGAAGCTGGCTTCTTGCGCCTTAGCGCCAATGAGCTTGCTGGACTTCTCGGTAAAGAATCGAAGGACAACTTCACACTGCCGGAGAGCAAGGCGTTCGCGCGCGGCACAGAAGACTTTGGATATTGTCTGGAGCCTGAACCGCGTTACGGCGGAGGAAATTTTTGGGGCAGCCGTGAACTTGGTATTTTCCAGCCACCGAGCGGTAACGCCGCGGAGCCATCGGAAAACTTTCTCGGAGCCTCGGCGTTGCTCCAACTTTGCGTGCTGGTTGCAGCGGCGGATGGGCCGTGGACCGGCGGGAACTCGACCAGTTCCGCCGATTCATCGAAAGCCAGTTTCAATTCGCACCGGATGAGCATCAACGATTCGTGGTGCTTGAGACGCTGCTTGCAAGGAACGCGGCTTCAGCAAAGGTCATGCTTGGTCGTACGGCAAAGCGGGTTCCGAAGGAGAAGCACATCGTCATCGCGCAATTGCTCGTGGACATCGCTGCGGCTGACGGCGTTATCTCGCCTCCAGAACACAAGGCAATCGCGCGCATCTTTGACGCGCTCGGATTGAGCACGGAGACGCTCGACACGCTGATTCGCAATCTCGCCAGCAGTGGAAGTGAAGTGGTGATTCAACGCGCGGAGAAGCCAATGACCGGCGAGGCGCTTCCCGTAACGCAACCGGAAGAAGAAGCCGTCAGATTCAAACTCGACATGGCGCGCGTGGCTGCAATCTCTGCCGAGACGCACGAAGTCATTGGATTGCTCGCGAAGGCCATGGCCGAGGATGACGAAGGTAACACAGGCTGTCAGCCTTTCCCGCGTGGCGACTTGCCGGGCGGAATGTCGAGCGCGCCGGTGGCGCAAGGCCCTGCGCCTTGGTCGCCGAACGGGACGGGCGCGTCACCCCCCCCCTACAGATTCGCTTCCGCGCATTGAACTACTCGACGTGAAGTTCCATTCCGTCACATTGCGTCTTGTTGCTCGCGATGCTTGGACTCGTGTCGAATTCGAGGCGTTGGTGCGTGAGCATCATCTCATGCCCTTGAGTGTGTTCGATGTCATCAACGAATGGGCCGACGAGCATCACGGTGACTTTCTGCTCGAAGGCGAGGAAACCATTGTCGTACACCGTTCCATCCTGAATCCCTGAACTATGAGTGAACCCATCAAACGTCGCGAACGCGATGCTGTGCTCCAGTCGCTTCAAGCCGGGCTGGTGCCAAAGCTCGGGTTGCATCTCATCCAGGTCGGACGCAAGCAAGAGGTCGCCGCGCTGCTTTCCGACTTGGCGCGAATTGAAGAGGGCGGCGCTGCATTCCGGATCGTCGTCGGCCGCTTCGGCAGCGGAAAAAGTTTTTTCCTGAATCTGGTGCGCACGCTGGCACTGCAACGTCGCCTCGTGGTGGCGCAAGCGGACTTCACGATGGAACGGCGCCTTCAGGCTTCGCAGGGACAGGCACGGGCGCTTTGGTCTGAGTTAATGCGCAATCTCGCGACGAAAGGAAAACCCGATGGCGGCGCGCTGCGGAATCTATGCGAAGGATGGATTTCCAAACTGCATCATGAGGTTACGCACGCAGGCGGTACGCCCGAAGACGTGAAGAAACGCATCTTCGCCGAATTGCGCGGGCTGCAAGACCATGTGGGTGGATTCGAGTTCGCAGAGGTGTTGTCGCGCTACTACGACGGGCACGTGAACCACAACGACGAGTTGCAGAGCGAGGCGTTGCGTTGGTTGCGCGGTGAGTTCACGACGAAAACAGAAGCGCGCACGGCACTAGGCGTGCGCCGCATTATCGACGACGACAATTTTTACGACAGTCTCAAGCTGATGGCGGCGTTTTGTCGCCTCGCTGGCTATGCGGGACTGCTTGTGAGCCTAGATGAAATGGTGGTGCTCTCGCATCGACTGCCGAACGCACGTGCGCGTCAGGCGAATTACGAAGCCATTCTCACCATTCTCAACGATTGCCTTCAGGGCAGCGTGAGGGGACTGTGCTTCCTGCTAGCGGGCACGGACGAATGTATCGAAGACAAGCGTCGCGGGCTGTTCAGCTACGAAGCCCTGCGCACTCGGTTGTCAGAGAATCGGTTCGCGGGCGACGGCGTTGTGGATTTTTCCGGCCCAGTGATTCGCCTCGCGAACCTCACGCCGGAGGATTTGTTCGTGCTGTTGCGCAACATCCGTCACGTCCACGCCAGCGGCGATCCAAAGAAGTATCTGGTTCCTGACGACGCGCTTGTGGCTGTGTTGCAGAAGGCGAACGAAACTCTTGGCGCGGAATTCTATAAAACTCCGCGCGATGTGGTGCGCTCGTTTGTGGGGTTGCTCAGCGTCCTCGAACAAAATCCCGGAAAGAGTTGGCAGGAGTTTGTAGGCGCGACCTTCATGCAGAAACCTGGTGCGCCCGCGTCGGTCGAAGAGGAAGTCGCCCAAGGTGTCGTGCCCAAGGACGAAAAGGAGAGCGACTTGACCACGTTCAAGTTGTGAGCGCAGGAGCGGTGGAAATCCTATGAGTCAAACCGCCTACGCGCTTTTGCATCCGGGTGTCCAACGAGCCATCAACGAAATGGGTTGGAAGCAATTGCGCCCCATCCAAACGCAGGCCATTCACGCGCTGCTCGAAGGCGACGGTCATCTCCTGATTTGCGCGGCCACGGCGAGTGGCAAAACCGAAGCGGCTTTCCTCCCCGTGATTTCGCGGCTGGCCGATGGCGCTCGCGATTCGATTCGAGCCATCTACGTCGGTCCGCTGAAGGCGCTCATTAACGACCAGTTCGGCCGGCTCGACCAGTTGTGCGAGCGAATAGAAATTCCAGTGCATCGTTGGCACGGGGATGTTTCGGCGGCGCACAAGCAAGCGCTGCGGCGTGAACCTGGCGGCATTTTGCTCATCACACCCGAGTCGCTGGAATCGAATTTCATCAACTATGGCACACAAGTGCCTCGTCTCTACCGCGAGCTAGAGTTCGTCGTAATTGACGAAGTGCATTCCTTTCTCGGGAACGTGCGGGGCGTTCACTTGTTAAGTTTGCTGTCACGTTTACGCGTCGCGACCGGACGCACGCCGCGGATGATCGGACTCTCCGCGACGCTTGGGGAGCCGGAATCGGGGAAATACTTCCTCGCAGCGGGAGCACCCGCTTCTGTGACGCTAATTCAAGACGCGACTGCTGGGAGAGAGATTCGTTTCGCGCTCAAGGCTGTCATGCGTCGCCCCGATACGCGGAAGGGAGCAAGCAATGCGCGCCGGCTGACATCCGTTGAAGCAAAGCGATTCGTCGAGAGCAAATCAGCCGGGCAGCTTCTTGGCTTTGGAAAAGTTCAGGAGAGCGAGAGCGCACCGTCGCTGGTGAATGTTGACCCAACTCCACCGGACGAACTGGATGACATAGCTGATGACCTGATCCGGCACTTCGCGAATTCTACCAACCTCGTATTCGTGAACTCGCGACGGACCGCCGAAGAACTTGCCGTGCGCGTGCATGATCGCGTCGAGAAACTGAAGTGGCCGCACGATCCATTCGTGGTTCATCACGGCTCGGTGGCGAAGGAACTGCGCGAGGAGGCTGAAACCGCGCTCAAGAGCGGGGTGCCAACCACCGCGATTTGTTCCAGCACGCTGGAAATGGGTATCGACCTCGGTTCCGTTCGCGCGGTCGGACAGATTGATCCGCCCTGGAGCGTTGCCTCGCTGGTGCAACGCCTTGGACGTTCGGGCCGGCGAGAAGGCGAATCCTCCACCATGCGCCTCTATGTTCGCGAGGAATCACCGCACTCGAAAAGCAGGCTCACGGATTTGCTCTTTCCAGACTTGTTACGCGGTATCGCACTGACTCGACTGATGCAACAAAAGTGGCTTGAGCCTGCGGATGACGAACGCCTGCACTTAAGCACGCTTGTTCATCAAGTACTCAGTCACTTGAAACAAACGGGCGGGATGGCAGCGACGAAATTATATGACGCGCTTGCCGCCGGTGGTCCATTTCGAGGCGTGAACGCGAATGACTTTGCGTCGGTCCTTCGTAGCCTGGCCGCTCGCGGCTTGGTTGAGCAGATTCCCACTGGCGAGTTGATTCTGGCTCCGGGCGGCGAGCACATCACGGGCGCGCACGATTTCTATGCGGCATTCAAGAGCACTGAGATGTTCACAGTGCGCCATGAGAAAAACCAAATCGGTGAGCTGCCTTTGGACGCGCTGCCGCCCGCCGGTCAACTCGTTGTACTCGCCGGAAAGCGCTGGCTGGTGGACGAGATTGATGCAGGCACAAAGACGGTCTGGGTTTCACCGGCGAAGGGCGGCAAGGTTCCCATGTTCGTCGGCAGCGGCGGCGACCTGCATTCACGAGTCGTGCAAGAGATGCGCGCTGTGCTGCTGAGTAATGATGGACCAGCGTACATCGACAATCCCGCGCGCGAATTACTCGGCGGAGCGCGACATGTCGTTCAGCGCGTTGGCTTGGATAAATCAGATGTGCTTCTCGTCGCCGGCGGCATTCAGTGGTTTCCATGGACCGGCACGCGTGGCTTGAGAACTTTGTCGATCATCGCCACAGCGTAGGGACTCACGGGCGAAACAGACCGTCTCTCACTCTGCCTCCCGTTGCCTGACCTGTCCGCGTTTCGCGATTTCGTTACGCGATCTGTCGCCGCCAATTACGACGAACTCGACCTCGGGTCAAAAGTTACGCCGCGAGCCGTCGAGAAGTTCGACGAATTTCTGCCCAACGACCTTCTCGATCGGGCGTGCGCACGAGAGCGACTCCATGTGTCTGAAGCACGAGCAGCCTTGCAGGCCGTCGCTCTCCAGAGTGCAGCATTCGCTTCGGCCTCATCGTCTTAGCACATTGACGGAACGTTCACCACGGCTAAAAAAGTTGGCCTTGCGCCGGTTTCCTCTGCTTGATCGCAAGCGCTCTGCGCAGTTCATCACGTTCGCTGAGGATTTGCAGCAGCCGCAACGCGAGCTTCGGAGCGGAGTTCGAGCGATTGTTGTTCGCGGCGGCATGAAGGCGTTGCACTTGCGGTTCAACGTCCCGGAGGCGTTGAGCGATTTCTTCGACTTCTGACTTGGAACAATCGTGATTCGAACCTTTCGGCGACGTCCGCCCTTTGACGTACCCTTCCTCGTTTCGGCCGTGAAATCGGAAATAGGCGAGTTCAGGATTCGTCACGCAGTCCAGCCCTGGCATCACCGTGCAGCGAACGGGCGGCGCGGTGAGGACACCGCGCCCTACCTCGATCGAGAAACAGCTTTCGCGCAATTGCTCCAATGTTTCTGCGCGTCTGAAAGTGGCTTCGTTCCCAAACAGCGGGAAAGCTCAGCCCACGACAACCAACGGCTCCGCTTCGCCCTCCGCAGCTCCCACGTGGGAGTACTCGTTGAGCTTGTTGCGCAATGTGCGGATGGAAATATCGAGCAGCCGCGCGGCGTGTGTCCGATTGCCGTTGCAGCGATCGAGCGCCGCGAGGATGTGACGCTTCTCCAGTTCGGAGAGCGTGGGCAATTCTTCCTTTGACGCGACAATGGTCGAGATGACGGTGGGTACCGGCTCTGGCAATGAGCCAGTGGCTTTAGCCTCAACGACGATCGCGCTCGATGCTGCGCTCGTGAGTCCGAGATGTTCGGTGCCAATCGATTCGCCGTCGCCGCAAAGAATCACGGCTCGCTCGATGACGTTTTGAAGTTCCCGCACATTGCCAGGCCACGAATGCACGTTCAGCGCCTTGATGGCTGCGTCTGACAGGCCGTGCAAATGAGCGCCGTGCTTGCGCGTGAAGCGTTGGACGAATTGCTCGGCGAGAAAAATAATGTCCTCGCGCCGCTCGCGCAAAGGCGGGACATGGATCGGTACCACGTTCAGCCGGAAATACAGGTCCTGGCGGAATTCCTTGCGCTCGACGCTCTCCTCGAGGTTCCGGTTCGTCGTTGCGATCACGCGCACGTCCACCTTCACCGTGCGGTTGCCGCCGACACGTTCCAGTTCACGCTCCTGCAACACGCGCAGCAGCTTCGCCTGGATGGCTGGGGAAATTTCGCTGATTTCATCGAGCAGGATCGTCCCGCCGTGCGCGAGTTCGAAACGCCCCTCGCGCTTGCTCATGGCGCCAGTGAACGCGCCCTTTTCGTGACCGAACAACTCGCTCTCGATCAGACTTTCCGGAATGGCCGCGCAGTTCAGTTTGATGAAAGGCGCTTCCGAGCGCGGGCTTTCCTTGTAGAGCATGCGCGAGACAAGTTCCTTGCCCGTGCCGCTTTCGCCCTGCACCAGCACCGTGGCCTGTGTGCGCGCGACTTTACGGATCAATTGGCGAAGATTGTTGATGGCGGCACTGCGTCCCAGCAATTCGTAGCCGCTGCTCTCATCTTCGCGGCTGAGAAATTGGTTCACCCTGACCAGTTGCGTGAAATCCTCGGCGCGTTTGATCGTGAGCAGGATGTGCTCGGTCGAGAAAGGCTTGATGAGGTAATCGAACGCGCCGTTCTTCATGCACTCGACGGCTGATTCGATGGAACCATAGCCGGTCGTCATCACCACCAGCGGTTTCTGCGGACGCATTTGCAATGACTTCAACAGCTCCGTGCCTTCGCCATCCGGCAAACGCAAATCGAGGAACATCAGGTCGAAGCTGTCCTTGGACATCGCCTCATTGGCCGCGGCCAGAGTGTCAACGCTGACGACTTCGTAACGGCGCCGCCGCAGTTGCTGTTCGAGGTTTTCGCGCAGCATCGGCTCGTCCTCGACAATGATGATTTTTTCAATGGCCATACAGAAAGGTGGTTGCGTGCGTTGAAGGTCGGGAGATGGACGCGTGAGCCTCAGCGGATGGAGTTCCGCTGCTTTCAATAATCCGTCGCCGTAACCTGAAGTTCATTACACCTCAAGCAACGGCTAACGCGGCAATATATTCTATGAGGTCAATACCCCAGAAACGAAGAGTGCTTTCCTTTACGGCATATTTTGCCTGTGCCTCTGATAAAGGCCCGCGACGTAGTTCGGCTGGTGGCTGGCTGCCACCGCGATCTGCCGCGCCGGCAACAGTCCGCGGCGCAAAAGCAACTGTTCGTTCTCGCGGTCGAGCACGATGATTTTCATTCCCAATTCCTGGGTAACACGGACGAGGCGCGACACTTCAGGATGGCGCGCGCGCTCTTCCACCGGCAGTTTCTGCCACGCGACGCGATGCTTCAGCAGCAATGCGAGCGACTGATCCAACTGCGGAAGAAGTTTTTTCCGGCGCGAATCATTCTGGCCCGCGACTGTGTCCTCCGGCGCGCGGAACGATTCGTTCTCTTGCTTCGCGAGGACGAGCAGTTCAAGGCAGAGATCGTGGTGCGCCTGCAAGTCGCGCTGCATGGATTCAGGAAATGAGTTCATGGTTTTGCCAATGTTGCGAACGGTGTAATGGGCTGGGCGGTTTTGAATTCGCGCGGGATGGTTTGGGTGTTGGTTTGCCAGCCGATAAACTGCGCGCGCCAACGGGCCATATCGATGATCGTGCGCAAGTTCGCTGAATTCGTCGCGACCTCCGACTCGCGCTGCACGATGCGAGAGTATTCGCCCAACGCTTTCACCGGCTGTTCGAGCCGCTCGAACGTGAGGCCGATCTGGTACCAGACGGGCAGCTGCCATGCGGCGTTCGTGTTCAGTTGCGCGAGACCGGAATAGACCTGAAGCGCCGCGAGGTAATCACCTTCCTTGTAAAGCTGGTTCGCGATCTCGTTGCCGGTGCGTTGCTGCCAGTGCGCCCAGGCCTCGGGCTGGGAACTGGCGTGGCTCTTCTGGTCCTGTAGCAGCACGAGGACCTGTTGGAGTGAATCGGTGTTGCGCCCCAGCCGCTTCAAGGCAGTCGCGAGATGGAAGCGCACTTCCGGCTGTTCCACCGCGTCCTGGTATCGATCGAGAAACTCGTAAGCCTGTGATGCCACGTCTTCGAAACGGCCCAGCGCCGAGAGCGAGCGGACGACCTTGAAATGGATTTGTGGCTTGTTCAAAGACGGCGCGTTCTGTTTCAGCAGACGAGAAAGGTATTCCACGCTTTCCGCGAACTTCCCTTGCTGGAAATAAGTTTCGGCAATCTCCGTTTGCGCCTGCAACACCAGCCGCTGGTAGTACTCGAGCTGGTCCGCTTTGAGCACCAGCGAACTCGTCATCACAGCGTAGAACTTTATTAGCGCCCGGCTGTTCAGACCCATCTGCCGGAAGACCAGCCCTTGCCGGAGCAACACCTCGGGCGCGCTCGGATCGTTCGGCCACTTCGCGAGGAAGTGCGCAAAAATCTGCTGCGCCTTCGCCAAATCATTTTCCTCCTGCGCGATGATGGCGAGTTCGAGCAGCGCCGTCCGTTTCATTTCGTCCGGCGCGTTGGCCAGCACGAGGGAGATCAACGTCGGAACTGCTTCCGCAAAACTGCGCTGCAATCGTTGCCTCCGCGCGATCTCCAACCGTTCCTGCAGTGCGCGCAACTCCGCACTGCGGTCCTGCTGCTTCTGCGCCACCGTATCTTTTGAAAGCAGGTTCGTCGTGTGGAGAGCCACCGTCGAATCTCGCAACGCTTCGTTGGTGTGAAAGAGCGGCGCGGCATGAGTGACGACTGGCGCGGTGACGTCATTTGTGCGCTTCTGGCCGTGCTTCAGATCGTTGGTGAAACCCCTGACCAACGCGGCTGTTTCATCATCCACCAAAGCAGCCGCCCGCATCGTTACAGGCAAAGCCAGCGTCGCGATGGCCACACAAATGAAAATCAGGCGCTTCATGTTCAGTTGCTCCTGTAGGTCGCGGAACTGCTCGGCGCGGATGGCGGCGGTTGTGGAGGCGTGAACGAACCGATCGGCAGGGCGGGTGCGGCATTTGTCATTGGCGCAATGCCCTTGAAGAACTCGACGAACATTTGTGGCGTAAGCCGTGCCTCCGATTCCGCTGGCGTCGTCGCCGATAACTGCGATTCAGCCGGTTCAACGAGTGTGGGGTTCGTCGAAACCACTGGCGCGGGTGGTCCAAACAATTCGATGGGCGCCACGCTGGCAAACTCGGTTGGTGGCGGGGGTTTGGGCGATTCCTCTTCACGGGGAGAATCGTCCCGTCTCAAGGGCGGCAGCATCGCCACCGTCGCCACAAAGATCGGAGAAGCTCGGAAACGGACCGGCGACGGCCCCAACTCAGGCAGGTAAGCGCCGGACGCGCCGTGCATCAGCACGGAACAACCAGCGCTCAACGTGAGCCAGCAAAGTCGAAGCGACATTTGGCTGGGCTATCGACGGATTCCGGGTGTGGTTGAGGAAATTCTGCGTCTTGTTCAAACCTTCTTTCGCGCCCGAGCAGAAACAGTCGCATTGGTGGCGCAAGCGTCCCGCCTGCGGCTGTCCGCTGGCCCTCTGGGCTTGGTGTCCTGGCTACGTCGCGAACGTCTTCTGCAAATATTGAAGCTGCTGATTGATGCGGGCCTGCGCCGTTTCCATCGCGATGAAACTGGTCTTGAGCCGTTCCTTATTCGCGAGCACCATCCGCTCCATGCTGGCGATCTGCGTGTCGATGTTCTTGGACTGCGCAGTCAGACTGGTCTGGCGCGTCACCAAAGTGCCATTCTCGCCGATGGTCTTTTCGAGATAAGTGTTGAACGAGTTGGCGAAACCGCTCGTGGCCTTCGTGAAGAAATCCTTCAAGCCCGAAAGATTCGAAGCAATCGCCTCGTCCAGTTTCGTCGCGTTGCTCGCCACGATCGAATCGTCGTTGCCATTGGAAGAAAAGCCGAGCGCATCCAGGCGAAGGATCGATCCGGTAAGACCGGTTGGATCGCCCGTCACCATCCGGCGCAAATCCGAGTTCAGCGAACTCGCATCGCTATCGCCCGAAAGCAAACCGGCCGTGACTTTGCCTTTCGCGTCGGTGGTGCTGGCGGTGTTGGTGTTGATCAGCGCCTGAGTCTTGTTGTACTCGGTCACGAACTCGGTGATCGCCGTCTTGATCTTCGTGCTGTCCACCGCCACGCCGACGGTGAACGTCCCTTCCGCCAGTGCCGTCACGCTTAATCCTGTGATGCCCGAACTCGCGTCGGTGATCGTATTCGACGCAGCAGTGAGAACTCCGCCGCCATTCACGCTGTAGAGAAGATTCTTGCCGTGCTGCAACGTCCCTGCGCCCAAGCCGGTCGCGGCAGCAAAATTCCCTGTCACATCCTCGATTGCCACGCCGACGTCACCGGTCATGCGATTGGACAACACCACGCGATCGTTTACGGCATCGTAGCTCGCGTTCACGCCGGCGGTTGAATTGTTGATCCGATCCAACACGTTCCCGAGCGTGTCCGTTGCCGCGGAAAACGTGATGCTCACGCCGTTGACCTTGAACTCGCCGGTCGCGCTGAGCGCGGTGGTGAAATTGCCGCTGCTCATTGCCTGCGTGACGCGAATGGCGCCCAGCTTCGAGCTGCTCTCGATG
>DATHEW010000047.1:0-5784 GCA_035318425.1 Candidatus Acidiferrum sp.
GTGTAATCCAACGATTCTCCGATGAGCGCAGCCGCGTGATTCGCGGTCATCGCCGCCTGAAGATCAGTGAGACGCGTGTTCATCGAGTAGCTGGCGCTATTGTTCGCGAGACTGATCTCGGGTGTGGTGGTGCTGATCGAAACGACGTTGTTGATCGGCAGCGCGCCGCCGCACGGATCGTCATTCACGCGCACGGTGAAGGTGAACGACGGCCAGTTCAGCGAGTCATACGTCATCTGCCAGGACTTGAGGCACGGGCCGTTGCTGGCGTTTACGCTCGATGGTTCGGCGCGGAGCACCAGGTTCGTGTAGGCCGGGTTGATGCCGGAGAGATCGAGCCCATTCAGGCCGACGATCACAGAAGTGTAGAGCGGCCCGAGATCGTAAACAGGAACCCCAAACTCCAGCCGTCCGATGCTGTAAGTGATCTGCTCGTCGTCAGGAATGGTTTGTTCCACAAACAATGTTTTCCATCCGACGAAACGGTAGGGATTCGGGGATGCGACGGCTTCGTACACGCCATTGGAGTTCAGGGTCAGGCAGTCATTCGTGGGTTGTAGCACCGGCTCGCAATTCGTGACGGAAACCACCCTGACGAATGCCGATGAGTTGGCCGGGACCACCGGCTCTGCGGCGTCCACGCGCCGTTCAAGTAAGTGTATTTCGTGTAACCCAGATCCCACTCCGTGCTTTGGTTATTTGGAATGAGAAGCTCCGTGCCGCAACGTGGCGCGCAACTGAAGAGGTTGGTGTAACGGGCCTCACCGATACCGTACCGGCCCACCATCGAAAGACCGAAATGCGGCGTGCAGGGCAGGGGACACAGAGAGACAGGTTCGCATGAGACAAAGGTGAGCGTGAAAGGCTCAGGACTGAACACGATAAAGGCCTCGCCGGGACTGAGGATGGGAATCATGTCCCGTTCGCCGAAATCGATGCTGTAGCTGTTGATGGAAAAACCGGTCCCGGCCCACCTCAAGATTCGAAAACGATCTGGCGGATTGAGCAGCAGCTCAAAGAAAAGAACAGACTCGGCGCCGATGCATGGCGGCATCACGAGATAGTTCAATCCCGATTGGAACGTGATGGTATTGGTCAACCGGTTCGCGCAGTCACCGCAGCAGTTAGTCGCAACCACCGGCCCCGTGGGGCAATGGAGATTGACGATGGCGTTGGTCGTCATGAAATTGCCGGCTACGTCCGTGACATTGCTCACCGTCAAAACGTAATTATTGCTCGACAACATGGGGCTCGTGAGGAGGCTGACCGTCCGGCCATCCGCAGAGAGGTCGAGTCCCTGAAGCGTCACCCCGCCGGAGACTTTGTAGCTCGACAGGCTGGTGGCGCGGTCGAACTCCATCCGCTCGCTGAACGTGAGCGTGAGGGTGTTTCCCACGCAATCGACGCCCACAGAATCCAGCGTCGGCGGAGTGTTGTCCGCGCCGGATGAGCCCACTGCGCTGCGGACGAAATTCGCCGGGGCCGTGAGCGTGTCGAAGAGAACGGAGAAGCTCGTCGCGCTGAGTTCGTTCGGCGAGTAAGTGACCGTGGCGCCGGGCGGCGCATTCACGCTCACGAGTTGGGTGTTGTCCGGCACAATTTCGTCGATCACCACATTGTGCGCGGTGATGCTGCCGATGTTGTTGTAACTGATCTTGTAGCGAATGAGTCCACCGAACTCCGCGAACGTTGGATCGCCGGACGATAATTCCATCCCCGACTTCATCACCGCCACATCCGCGCGACGCACGACCACGCAGCTCTGGCTCGTGTTGTTATCGAGCAACTCTTCCGTGCCGACATCGGCGGCGATGGTCGCGGGATTGCACACCTGCGTGTTGTCGGCCACCGAGTCGGCGATGGTGGCTCGCAGTTGGAAGGAACCTTTGCTGCCCGGTCGCACTCCGATCTTCTCGTAATGGAGCGCGTCACCAGCACAGCGCCGGAGATCGGAGCGCCGAGTTGATCCACCGGAGCGATGACATTGCCGTCGGCATCGACGAGCGACACGACGGCGAAGTTGTCACCGTCCTGCACGAGCGTGCCGGGAAGGGTGTCAGTGATCCGCACGCCGTAGGCGTTCACCGTGCCGCTGTTTTCAAACGTCAACGTGTAGGTGATCGACTGGCCCGGGGCGATGCCCGGCAACGAACCTTCCACGGAGCCCGTCTTGGTCAGAGCGAGATCGAGCGAAGGCGTTCGCACCACGGCAGTCGCCGTGTTGTTCGCCGTGTCTTCGGAAAGCGGAATGGCCTGGGCGATCACCACGGTGTTGGCAAAGGAACTTCCCGGCTGCGGGAGAATGTGCGTGATGGGATCGACAAGATCGACGCTGACCTGCGCGGTAAACGGCCCGGCATTTCCAGCGAGCGCGCCGACGAGCAGCGCGATGTGATTTACCGGAGTTATCGGTTCAGCCGACCAACCGCCGGTCAACGGATTGAGCGGATCGAACACGGGCACGGGACTAACCGCGTCCGCGTTGTAATACGCGGTAACGCCCGCTGGAGCAGTCACGTTGACAAACGTCACGTCGCCGTCGGAACCGTTGTTTGGAAGCGTGTCCACCAAGTAAACGCCGGTCGCCGCCTGCGGACTCTGATTGACCCACGAGATGTTCCACGTGACGCGATTGCCCGGACGCGCGAGGACGGGACCGGATTTTGTGACGGTCAATTCCGGCGGCGGCATTGATACGTGACGGTGCCGCCCGCCAGAACGGTGGCCGGTGAAGCATATTTTAGAAGCTGAGGGTCAGGACGAAAGATGGTGACCTGATGCTCGTCGCAACTCGTGATGGAATCGCCGGCTGTCCTGCCGTGCCGCAAGCCACGTTGATGCGAGTGGTGCCCGAGGGCGTGGCGGAATCTGACTGAACGGTCAGCGTGAGTTTGCCGCCTTCAAGTCCCGCGAGCGGAGCATCGTTGCCGCGATTACCAGTGGCTCCGGTGATGACGAAGGTCAGCGTGGTGGAGCCATCCCCCTTCAGCACCGCGCTCGTCGGAACAACCTGTCCCTTGTTGTCTGCGGGCGCGCCGTTCGCCGTCGCGGCGTCATTCCATGTGTGCGTGGCGCTCACGAAGCCTGGTCGTCGATCATGTTCATCAACCCGGACACGTCGTCATAGACCACCGAGTTGTACATCGTCTCGTTGCCGTCGTTGCGTGCTCCAATGCTGAAACTGTTGGTCGTGCCGGGGAGCGTGCACCATTCGTTGTCGATGAAGAAGATACCCGCGCCCCGACCTTCGTGATCGATGGCCGCGAGACGCTACGGATGACTGTGACGACCGGCTGCGATTGAGATGTCCCGGCGTTCGCGGCGGTGGCGAAGGCGCGATTGGTGAGCGTAGTTCCCTCCAGCGTCCCGTTCCGTGTCGCCACGGTGAAGGTCAGCAAATCCGTTACACCCTCATCCACATTCCCCAGGTTCCAATAAACGCTGTTCGGCGGAACACTTACTCCGTTCACCACGAGCGCTCCCGGCCCCGCGTGATAAGCGCCACCCTTGGTGGCGGAGGCGAAGGTGACGTTGTCGTTCTGGCCGGGGTACGGCGTAGGGTTGATCTCGGGAGGATACATTAGCGAGTCCGCGTACTGCGGCAACGTGTCCCAGACCACGAGACCTTGGGCGCGCACGTAGTTCACCGCGTAGCGCGCGCGATACACCACACCCGCGCCGCCTGCACTTCGGCGGGACCTTGCTTGTCGATCGATACTTGTGACATCGGATGCCACGTCACCAGCAAACTGTCCACCGTCGGAGCCACCGCGCCCGACTTGGTGAAATACACATGCACGCGGATGCCGGGCACCAACGTCGGTGAATTTAGACTCGCGAGACTGATCGGGCCGGTCACCGGCTGCGGTGGTATCAAGACCGTCAGCCCGTCCTCGCTGCGCACTTCCGCCAGTAGATCGCCCGGTGCAAAGAGACTGCCGGCAGTCACATCCAATTGTCTCCATTGATCAAAGCTCGTCGGCACAATCTCCACCGTCCGATAATCGCCCGTCGTGTTTGGCGAGATGAGCGAGACCGCGCCGCCTGTGAATCGCACCGAACTGGCGCTGGAGACGCCGAGATTGTTCCCGTAGTCATCCAGGAAATAGCCGTCGCCATCGCTGACAACGACCGATGCGTGAACTGACGCGATGGTCATCAAACAGAACAGCAACATCAGCGGCCGATGAGCGATTGCACCGTTGCACCCGCGGGATGTTTGCGTGCAAGAGCGAACCCTTTGGGCAGGGGGCATGAGGGGCATAGAATAACGCTTTCGCGATTTGGATTGGATCGCTGCGACGCTGCTCCGTTGGGGGAACGCAAAGCGAGGGTATTACCCTCTGTTTTTTTGGAGAAAGGAATTGGCCCGACCGGGATGCTGAGGTGGGCGGAACTCTTTAATCCGAAGCCTCAGCCATTTGTATGAGATGGCGCCTTCATACGATCGATACTGACTCGCTTCGCAGAAAGTTTTTTCGCCATCGCTTCACCAGCCAACACGGTCAGCAAAAGAACGCCCGTGAGAATTCCAGCGAGTTCACTCGGCTGATCTGAAAGAGAAAGACCATTGCGCAACACCGCCAACAGCGCGACGCCGAGCACGGTCCCGTGAACCGTGCCAACACCGCCGAAGATGCTCGTGCCGCCAAGCACGACGGCTGTGACGGCGAGCAATTCGTAGCCGGTGCCCGCATCGGCTTTCGCCTGGCCAACACGGGCGACGTAGATCATCGCAGCGAGCGCCGCGAACATTCCCGAGACCACATACGCCATCGAGACACGCCGATCGACCGGCAGCCCGGCGTAACGAGCGCCTTCCGGCGCGAAGCCAATCGCGCGGAACGATCTGCCAAAAGTCGTGCGATGAACGAGCAGCCACACGAACACGGCGGCCAGCAGGAAGATCGGCACTTGCGCGGGAATGATTCCGCCGAAGTAGCCTTGGCCCCACAAAAGAAACGCCGGAGGAAAGCCGGTGAAATTGTCCACGCCGCGCGTGATCGCTTCGGCCACTCCGCGAAACAGCGAGAAGCTCCCGAGCGTCACGATCAATGGTGGCAGGCGCAGCCGCGTGATCAATGACGCGTTCAACCATCCGCAAGCCGCGCCGATGGCCAGTGTCGCGAGCGCGGCGACCGGCCAGTCGAGCCCCGCGTCACGCCAGAGCTTACCGAAACAGATCGCGCACAGCCCAAGCAACGAGCCGACCGACAGATCAATGCCACCCGTGAGAATCACTGGTGTCATGACCAGCGCGAGCAACCCGATCTCGACGGAAAATTTTACGATCTCCAACGCGTTGCCCTGCGTGGCAAAGTTGGTCCCAGTGCGCATGAAGATGAGGCATTCAATGGCGAGCACCACGAGGAGCAATGCTTCAAAGCGGAGCAATGATCCCGGTTTGGACAAGTGCAGGTTCATCTTAGCTTGCGTGATCTAAACCCATCCGCCGCCACGGCCAGCAGAATGATCGCGCCTTGAATCGCTTTCTCCCATTGCGGCGGCAGGCGCAGGAACACCAGCGCCGGGGGGATCGCCGACAGCAGAAGCATTCCTGCGAGCACGCCCCAGAGATTGCCGCGCCCGCCCGAGATGGCGACGCCTCCGACGACGGCGGCAGCAATCGCCTGCAGCTCCAGTCCCGTGCCAGTCTTGGGATCGATGTCCGCAAAGCGAATCGCGTTGAGCAGCGCGGCCAATCCGACAAGCGCGCCCATGATCACAAATACTGCGAACGTGACGCCTTGCGGATGGATGCCCGCGAGCCGCGCTGCTTCGCGA
>DATHEW010000048.1:0-3617 GCA_035318425.1 Candidatus Acidiferrum sp.
GAACAACACGATCGTTCGCTTCGACGTCTTCACCGGCGGCACGAACTTCGGGAACATCGACATCGAGTTGTTTGACGAAGACAAGCCGGAGAGCGTGAAGAACTTCCTGCTCTATGTGTACTCGGGCGGGTATTCCAATCTACTGATCCATCGTGTGGATACGAATGTGGCGGCGCAAGCGGTCTTGCAGGCGGGCCACGTGAGGCTTCAGAAACCCCACAGCAGCAATACATTCGACGGTTATTTTCAAAACAGAAGCCTGGGGCGAATCACGAACGAGTTCAGCGTGGGGCCGCTGCTGAGCAACACGTTCGGCACGATTGCGGCGGCGCGAGTGAGCAGCGCCACGAATTCGGCGACCACGGACTGGTACATCAACCTGGCCGACAACGTCAGCCTGGACAGTTTTCAAGGCGGCTTCACTGTTTTCGGCAGGGTGATCAACACGACGTCGCCGAACAATGGCACGAACCTGTTGAACTATTTCGCGACGATTACGAACCTCACCTTCGCGTTCTTCTCATCGGAAGCTTTCCAACAGCTTCCGTTCTCCGCGTACCATTTCTCGTACTCCACCAATATTCAAGTCGTGACCAATATTGTCGTCGTCACGAACGACGTGGTCATTACGAATACAGTCATCACCACGAACACGGTGATCGCGACCAATATTCTTGGGGTTCAGTTCAGGGACTTGTTTACGATTCAAACTTCAATCCAGCGCGGTGGAGTTACTCCTGAGAAAGTTCGGCCTAAGTTCAAGTTCGGTTTCCCGCCGGCCAAAGTCCGTTCGACCACGAATGCCACGTTCACTGTCTCGGGCAGCGCGACCGATAATTCAGCGGTGCAGCGCGTGGTTTACGACAACGGGCAAGCCGTGGAAATCGTGCGCGGCACGACGAACTGGATCGGTGACATTCCATTGATTCCAGGAACGAACAGGTTTGCGTTCAGGAGTATCGATCGCTTTGGCAACGAATCGAAATCAGTGCTGCGCACGATCTTCTATCAGGTGCCGACGCCCCTGCCGCTGGCAATCATCGGTGCCGGGACAGTGATTGGCGGGACGAACCAGCAAAAGTTCGACCTTGGGCGCAACTACACGCTCACGGCCAAAACGGCCAAGGGCAACTTCTTCGCGGGATGGCAGGGTAACTTTGTCACGCCAAGCACGCGCCTCACGTTCGGAATGACCACGAATGTGACGAACGTCACGGCGGTGTTTGCCACGAATTCCTTTCCGAGATTGCGCGGCTCGTACGTGGGATTGATGACCCCGCGCACGACCAACAGTGGCCCGCACGTTGCCGGAATGATCACCATGAATCTCGGCCCCGCCGGAATCTATAACGGCCGTCTTCAACCGCTCAGCAGGACGTTTCCCATTCGAGGGTTTTTTAATGTCGCAAACGGATCGACGATCACGGGTATGCGCGGTAGCTCGCCGCTGCGACTGTCGCTCACCATTTCCACGAATGGACCCGCGGAAATCCATGGGGAGTACGTGGACGGCGCTGAAGTGGCCGACGTGGTCATGTACCGATTCGAACGCACGACCGAGACAGTGCCGCAAACAGGTCAATTCACCTTTGCGATCGCGCCGCAGGAATCGAGCGCGATCGGAGAAGGTTTTGGGATCGGAACGGTGGACATCAGCGGCGACGCCGAGGTGACACTGAACGGGTCGCGGCAGGACAGCGCGGATTTCAGCCAATCGACGGCAATTTATTCGGGCGCGCATTTCCCGCTGTTTATGAGGTGGAGCTCGGACGAGGCGCTGTTCGGGTGGATGGCGTTTGGGACGAACAACGACACGTTTGAAGGAAGCGTGCGATGGCTCCGTCCGGTTTTTACGAATCTGTTCGGTGAGGCCGGTTACGTGAATGGCTCGCGCTTCACAGCTCCCGCGGAGGGCCAGCCATTGCTCTCGTGGACGAATGGTTCCGTGCTTCTTTCGGGAGACGATTTGGAATCGCCCATCGAAATCCCGGTGTCGCTCGAAGGCGGCGGTGTGACCGCGGCAACAAATAACATCACTCTTCAACTCACGCCGGAAAGCGGCGGACGCATCACGGGCAGTTTTGTGCATCCCGGTTCACAGGCCGTGACTCCGATTTGGGGCGTGTTCCTCCAGCAGAGCAACATGGCCGCGGGATTTTTCCCCGGCACGAACCGCAGCGGGTCCATACGCCTGCGTTCGCTGCAATAAGGTAATTGTCGAAGGTTGTTTGATGGTAGGGCGTCGCTGTCCTCAGCGCGCCCGAGGCGAGGCACCAGCAAGTTCGTGCGCGTTCTGTCTTCAAGTGGCGCGGCGCGCTGAGGACCGCGACGCCCTGCCAATAACGCGGCGCTCTGAACTCGGATGCAGCTCGCACGAACAAAGTTTCTCTGAAAGTTGCGCGAGGGAGAACCCCGGCTACATTCCGCCTGTTCAAGGAGGCGTTCCGCAGGGAACAGAACCGCACAAAAGGAGTAGGGAGTGATGCGTACTGGCTTCAGTGGGATCGGCGGCATTCGCAGGAATGGCGACAAAAGGATCTGGGTTTTTCATTTCACCATCGCCGTGATGTTGGCGGCAACGCGCGTTCATTCGGCATCGATACCACGCGAGGCCAACGACACCTTGCACATGCCGGCAAATCCATCGACGCATGCCTACAGGCTGGCGAACGCATTTCCAGAATTGGAATTCACTGATCCGGTTGCGGTCGTCACGCCGCCGGGTGAGAACAACAAGCTGTTCGTCGTGCAGCAGGATGGGCGAATCATCCTGATCAACAATCTGAACGCGCCAACGCGCACGGTGTTTCTCGATCTGTCGGATCGCGTGGCGTACGGATCACCTGAAGGTGAGGGCGGCACGCTCGGCATGGCGTTCCATCCGAACTACGCTCAGAACGGGTACGTCTTCGTCTATTATCTCTGCAACACATCCACGGCCGACGGAAATGGACGGCACGATCGGCTGTCGCGCTTTACGCGTTCCCAAGGCAACCCGGGCCGCGCCGAAGCCGGGTCGGAGGTCGTGTTGTTCACGCAGTATGACGAGGAGTTCAATCACAACGGCGGCACGCTGCTCTTTGGGCCGGACGGTTATCTTTACATCACGTTGGGCGACGAAGGCTATCCCGAGGATCCGTTCGATAACGGCCAGCGCATCGACAAGGATTTTTTTGCGGGCGTCATGCGCATCGATGTGGACCACAAGCCCGGCAGCCTTGCGCCCAAGCCACACCCGGCATTGGGAGGCAAAGTGAATTATTGGATTCCGCCGGACAACCCGTGGGTGGGCGCCACGAGTTTTAACGGCAAGTCTGTCGATCCCGCTCGCGTGCGCACTGAGTTCTGGGCGGTGGGTTTGCGCAGCCCATGGAGAATGTTCTATGACGCGCCGACCGGCTACATGTACGTGAGTGATGTCGGCGAGGTGGGTAACAACGCGGCCAATCGCAGCGAAGAAATCAACCTCATCGTGAAAGGCGGAAACTACGGCTGGCCGTACGTGGAAGCAGATCAGCCGGGACCGAAGGCGAACGAAGCGCCGCCTGGCTTCAGCTCGAAAGGCCCGCTGGTCACTTACGAGCGCGGCAACTCGGGACCATTCGTCGGGCGCGCCG
>DATHEW010000049.1:0-2101 GCA_035318425.1 Candidatus Acidiferrum sp.
GGCTTGATGCGGCGCAACGCGAGCAGGTGCGTACGAAAGGCTCCGGCGCGCTGGAGGTGAAGCATTCGATTCGTGATGCCGCCCGCGAACTTGTCAAAGCCGGTGTCACCAACGCGGAGGAATTTGAAAGAGTCTTCAGCCGATGAATCACGAACAGATCGCCTTCTTCAACCAGCAGCTTGCCGGCATGCTCAAGTCCGGCATCCCGCTGGAAGCGTCCTTGAAACAACTCGCCGCCTCGATGGGGCGCGGAGAGTGGCGTACCGAGATCGAGCGACTCGAAGCGGACCTGGAGCAAGGCGTGCCGATCGATGAAGCGCTGGGACGACGCAAGCTGCCCGAGGTTTACGTGTCGATGCTTCGCGCAGGAGTTCGCAGCAACGATCTTCCCGGCGTGCTCACGCTCGCAGCGGATTATTACACCAACCTGCACACCACATGGCTGAGATTGAAAGGTCTGCTCGTGTACCCCGGGCTCGTGCTCGTCACGTCGCTCATCGTCTCGACGATGATGGCGGTAATTTACACCTCGATGGTGGAGGAAACCGCGAACGCCTTTGGTTCATTCCTCCCGGGTAAAGGGCAACCGAGTACGACGATGCTGGTCCTGCAAGTCTGGTTTCCCGTCGCGCTGCTCGCGTTGACGACTTGCGCGTTCTTCCTGGTGCTCTCGCTGCGAAGCGCGCGCCAGTTTGCGCGTTGGCGTTTGCCCGGATTCCGGGAAGCGAGCCTTTCTCAGTTGGCATCGACGATTGCGGTGATGCTGGAGAACGGAGCGGATTTTGGAACGGCCCTCGATGTCGCGCAGCGAAACGAGAGTTCGCCTTACGTGCGCGGTGAACTCGCGCAATGGCGCGCACGCCTCGCGAACGGCGCAAAGCGTTTCACCGAGATCGCCACGCCCGGCAAGTTACTCCCACCGCTGTTTGTCTGGCTCGTGACGGGCGCAGGTGAAAATTGGGCGCGCGGATTTCGACGGGCTGCCCAAGCCTACGATGCGCGGGCGCGGTATCGAATGGATCTCTTTCTTTACGCTGCATTGCCCGTGACGATTCTCTTCGTCGCGGCGCTCATCGCGACCGAGATGGCGCCACTGATTCGTTCCATGAGCAGCTTCATGACGATGATGAGCGATGTGGGGGGCGACTAATGCCCGAGATCGAAGACATGCTGCGGACGACGTTGGTCGTGATCCTTCGGATCGCGGCGATCGTCTTTCCGCTGGCGCTCTTGTTCGGAACGTACTGCCTCCTCAGTCTTCCGCTTCGCCGCCGCGAACGTGCCCGTGAATTTCTTGATCTGCTCGATCTTGGGATCGAACACGGCGGCGGGCCGGAGCAGGCCATCATTCGAGCGTCAGAAACGCGGGACAAAACATTGAGCATGCGGTTTCACATGCTGGCGTCCCATCTCCGAGCGGGCGCCTCGCTCGCCGAAGCGCTGCGGCGTGTGCCGCGTTTGTTGCCACCGCAAGTCACCGCCATGTTGCTCGTCGGGATCGAAACCGGCGATCTGCAGCGCGTGTTGCCGCTGTGCCGCCACACGCTTGATGACGCAGTGTCCCAAACCCGTGGCGCGCTCAATTACCTCGCCGTACTCACGTTCGTCATCTTGCCGATCGTTCCGGTGTTATCGGTGGTGTTGTCGATCTTCGTGCTGCCAAAGTTCGAAATGATCGCTGCTGATCTACAAAGCGATTTGCCTTCGCTCAGCGTTTCAGTGTTCGGAGGACGTTACGCTATCGTAGGCGTTCAGGTCGCGGTGATGCTCTTCTTTCAGTTGCTCATGTTCTGCTACGTCGTCGGGCCGCGCATGCATCACTGGATCGGCGGCAGGTTTATCGATCGCCTGCTGTGGCAATTGCCATGGCGTCGAAAACGGATTCAACGCGACTTCAGCTCCATGCTCGCCCTGATGCTTGATGCCGGTGTCCCCGACCAACGTGCCGTTCAGCTCGCCGGCGACGCAGCGGCAAACCATGTGATCATCGCTCGCGCCCGTACAGCCACCGATGAAATCGCGCGCGGCGTAAAACTGACCGATGCACTGCGCGGCATCGAT
Source organism: Candidatus Acidiferrum sp. (assembly GCA_035318425.1). Lineage (GTDB taxonomy): Bacteria > Verrucomicrobiota > Verrucomicrobiia > Limisphaerales > SIBH01 > JANNGC01. Next base: position 2,062 of record DATHEW010000049.1, read on the forward strand.
GGCAGCGATGAATTGCACTGGCGGCTCAAGAATGCGGTGG
>DATHEW010000050.1:0-2815 GCA_035318425.1 Candidatus Acidiferrum sp.
ATTCTACGCCGTGTGCGGTACGTTCTTGCCAATGCCGGCCATTGAACCTTGTCTGTAGCCATCACCATGAACAACCGCCCACACGCCTCCAGCATGACGTTCTTTGTCACGATGGCTTTTGCCATGTGTTGTCTCTCGTTCACCGCGACTGCACAGGACATGCCGCGGGCGTTGAATGTTCCCAAGCCCGGTCCGACTAACGACGCGCCTTATGCGCCGCAACCGATTCTTCAAGGGGGCATCGTTATTCCATTGTATCCGCCGGATTCGCCGCAACTGAATCAGGCGCGCGTGCGCGAGGCAGAGTATTACAACGTGAGCAAAACTGTCGCCGGTCGCATCAGTTGGATCACAAACATCCACAATCCCTCCATCGAAGTGCATACCGTGGAGGGCGGCCTGAACACTGGGGCAGCGATCATCCTGGCCGCGGGCGGAGGACATCGCACGTTGAACGTCGGATCTGAGAGCGCGGACTTCGTGGCTTACTTTTACAACTTCGGCGTGAACACTGTGATCCTGCGCAATCGACTGCGCGCCGACGGTTACAACGTCAACATCAACGCCGTTAACGACGCGCTTCAAGCAATCCGTCTTGTGCGCGCCAACGCGAAGCAATGGAACATCGATCCAAATAAGATTGGCGTCATGGGATTCTCTGCTGGCGCTGAACTCTCCGCTCCGGCCGCGCTGTTCTACGAAGATTTCGACAAGAACAACAACGAAGGCCCGTTCGGTGAGATTTCATCACGGCCTGATTTCACGGTGTTGGTGTACCCCGGTCCGACACCTTTCGCGCGCGGGGGAGCACCGACAATTCCGAAAGGTGTTCCGCCGACGTTCATCGCCTGCGGCGGCTCCGGCGATCGCGGTCACGCGGTTTGGGCCATGGAATATTTTGACGCGATGCTTCGCGCCGGAGTTCCGAACATCGAGATGCACATCTATGGCCACGGCCGTCATCCGGGCGATCAAATGCCTGACGGTTCGCGCATGGCCGCCGGCCTGGCCGATCGGAATGGAATTCCGTTCGGCAAATGGCAGGACCGCTTCATCGAATGGTTCCGCGACTGCGGTTTCCTGCAGAAGCCCGGAATCGAAACGAGAGTGGCGCACGAAGCCGCCACGTTTGCTGCGCAGCCGCCGCGACTTCGTCGATAAAAGTGCTGTTACTGCTCCGCAAACTTTCGTTTCCGGCTCAGAGCACTATCGGAGAAAGTGTCAGAGAAAAGTATATGGGAGTTGATCCGAGTAGTGACCGAGTAATGAGTAGCCGAAGAATTACTTTGAATCAGCGAATTTCAGGATCAAGTACTGGCGTTTGAAGAGATTCGAGGCGCGGGTCCTACCTCTGGAGCCAATTTCTTTTTGTGCCCCCTCCGCGCCACTGACCGCCACCGCGTAACAATCATCAATGCCGATCGGCGTTTCATCAGCGTTCATCAAATCCGCCTTCGTGCCATGCTGCGGCGCACCGGGACAGGCTGCGACTGATTTGTGTGTGTCTATTTGGGTGTCGTTGGCGAAGAAGTGAGGCAGCTCGGGGGTTGAACGCTGGGTTTGAATATCCATTTGGCATGACCGATTGCTCGCGCAAAGTTTTTACGTTTTTTTGAAATAGTCGTGTTTTTTAAACGTATTAATAAGTGAGAAGCCGCGTCTGGATTTCGAGTCTGGACGAGAAGCTTATTCAACAGGCGAATGATTTCGGTGATCTAATATGTCAATCGATAGAGTGTGCAGGTGTTGCGGCGAGATGCGCGTGCCGTCTGATACCAATCCAAATATTTGCGTGGCTTGTGGCCGGCTGGGGACGGACGCCGACTTTCGTGTCGACACCGTCCCCAGAATTGAAATGCCGGATTGTGTTCCTCGAAATAGTGGGGAATCTAGGAGGCAGCGAATGGCGGGACCATGACACGCGGTGAATCCGACGATCGCTCGCTGATGTGGTCGGTGAGCCGGTATGACAACGGTATTCGGGCAGACAGTCAGGCATAGTCGACCTCGTTTGTTAAGTTTCAGCGCTTTTGTCATCCCGAATTTCAAGAGACAAGACCCTTCATCGTAGCGTGCCAGAGGCGAATGCCTTGTAGACGGCGATCAAACGGGTAGCGGTCAGGGTTCGGGTAGTGACAAGCTGTTCCTGTAGATTCAACAGCGTGCGCTCTGCGTCGAGCACGCTGAGATAGTCAGCGATGCCGTCGCGGTAACGTTGGCGAGCTAGCGTTACCGCTTCGGCGGCGGCACCTTCCGCTTCGGTCAAATAGGCGAAGCGTTCGCGCTCACGAGACAGCGCAGCAAGGCTGTTTTCCGTTTCTTCCAAGGCAAGCAAAACGGTCTGTTCGTAAAGCGCGAGGGCTTGTTGGGCGCGAGCGTCGGCTGCCTTAATGCGGTGGCGGACACGGCCGAGGTCGAATGCCGCCCATGAAATGCGCGGGCCGAAGCGGTAGGTGTCGGCGCCAGCCGCAGTAAGTCCGGAAAAGCTGCTGGCTTCCACACCAACTGAGCCATTGAAAGTCACGCGAGGGAACATGTCGGCCACTTCAATCCCAATACGCGCCGTCGCCGCCGCAAGGGAGCGCTCGGCAGCGCGAACGTCGGGACGATTGCGCAGCAATTCTGTAGGGCTGCTGAACTGCAACATGGTTGGCGCGTTTGGAACGGTACTCGTAGCAAGCAAATCATTCGTCAGTGATGCCGGCGGAAGTCCGCACAGAACGGCGAGACGATACATCGCGCTTTGTATCGCGGCTTCAATAGGTGGAATGGACGCGCGAGTCTCGTTCCAAAGGGACCGCGCGCGCGCCACGTC
>DATHEW010000051.1:0-2293 GCA_035318425.1 Candidatus Acidiferrum sp.
AGTTCCCCGCGGAGGCCACTGAAGGCATCGCAGACGAACAGTATGTGCGCAACGTGCTCGACGTGCTTTACCGCACCAACGCACGAAAGAAGTCGGGAGATCCAGTGATCGCATGAACGCGGGAGAAATCTCTGCACAGCACTACGCGACACGCCTTCCCGTCCGCGTGACATGGGAAGACGGGATCATCACGGGTATTGAGCATTCGGCCGGAGCGACGCCGCAGTCCGGCGAGACGCCGGGGGCACGTTGGATCGCGCCGACGTTGTTTGATGTGCAGGTGAATGGCTACGGCGGCATCGATTTTCAGCAGGACGAATTGTCGGTGGATGAATTGCTCACGGCGGTGCGAGCGTTGCGGCGCGATGGATGCGGGAAGTTTTTCTTCACGCTCATCACAGCAGAATGGCAAACGCTGCTTGGTCGATTGCGTCAGGCGAGGGAGTGGCGCTCCCAATCACCAGAGCTGCTTTCGGCGATTGCGGGTTGGCACATCGAAGGACCGTTTCTCTCCGACCAACCGGGCTTTTGCGGAGCACATGATCCGGCGCTGATGCTCGATCCGACGGACGGGCGCATCCGTGAACTGAAATCGGCGGTGGGAAACGATCCACTGCTCCTCACACTCGCGCCCGAGCGTACGGGTGCGATCGAGGCGATTCGACTGGCGACATCGCTCGGAATCACGGTGAGCCTCGGGCACACCAATGCCACTGCTGTCGTACTGCGCGAAGCGGTGCAGGCGGGCGCGACTGGTTTCACTCATCTCGCCAATGGTTGTCCGCGCGAACTCGATCGTCACGACAACGTGCTCTGGCGTGTGTGCGAGACACCGGGACTGACGGTGAGTTTCATTCCCGATGCGATTCATGTCTCCCCTGGTCCGTTCCGCTTGCTCCATCGCCTGCTCGACGGCCGCACGATCTATTACGCCACCGACGCCATGTCCGCAGGCGGCGCTCCCGTCGGACGATACAAGCTGGGTAAAGTGGAGGTGGAAGTCGGTCCCGATCAAATCGTGCGGCAACCAGGGAAAACAAACTTCGCCGGCTCCGCACTGCGGCCGGTGCAAGGCGTGTTCCGCGCGGCGGTGATGCTCGACTGCGAGTGGAACGAGTGCTGGCATCGCGCTTCAGAAACACCTGCACGGTTCATTGGATTGAAGAACGACATCAGCGTTGGCGCGCCAGCAAACTTTTGCGTTCTGGAATTGGAAGGCGAACAGCGCATTCGATCGCTGCGGACATTTGCCGATGGCGTCGTCGTGGGCGAGTCAGCAGATGTGCAACGTTAGCGCTTACGCCATTCGATACGCGGCGGCTCGGGCAATCCTTGCGCGCGCAATGCGGTGCGGAAATGCATCTTTGAAACCTTGGGCAGATTCTCGACCCCATGCTTCACGAGGAATTCTTTCGCCGCGGCGTCCACCATCGCCGAAGCACCTTTCGGCAATTTCGTCCCAAACTGTTTCTCAAGCGCCGCCAGTCGCTTCACGAATTCATGGCGTGCGAGGATGGAAGCTGCCGCGACCGCGAGATCGGCTTCCGCTTTGTGTCGTTGCACGAGTTCGATGGCGCGGCCGAGCGACATGAGCGACTTCGCCACGACATCTTTGCTGGACGCAAACTGGTCACTGATCGCGCGCACAGGCTTGGGATTCATGCGGTGCTGCTGAAGCATGAGGTTCTCGATCACGCGCGCGTGTCCCCACGCGAGCAACGGGTTTACGCTGCGAAATTTCACGTAGAGGCGGTTGTAAGCTTCGTTCCCGATCGGCACCACGCTCGTGATGGCACCGGGCGTTTTGGTGATGAGGTCCGCGAGATCCGCAATGCGTTTGTCGCTGCCAATGTTTTTGGAATCCTGGATGCCCGCATCCTTCCACTGACGCACGACCGTTTCGTTGACGTAAACACCAGCGATGCAAAGCGGGCCGAAGAAGTCGCCTTTGCCGGATTCATCGACACCGATGCGCGGGAGCAGCAACTCGGGATTCAACACCTCTTCGTAACCGAGCTTCGCTTCTTTGAGAATTTCCGGTTCGATCACGAACTCGACGAACTCCTGCGTGCCTTTCCCCTGCACAACGAGCTTGCCGCTTTCGTAGAAGACGATGTTGAGCTTGTCCTTCGCCGCCGCGAATCGCGCGTATGGCACCTCGCGGAATTCGAAACTATTCTGCTTCAAGTGCGCGTGCAGCGCGTCCGCTTGCGCGGGGTTCAGCTTGGAAGTGTAAATCGTCAACGGCGGTTTCACTTGGGCCATGGTAGGCGTGCGCATTACCATCGCCAAC
>DATHEW010000052.1:0-2603 GCA_035318425.1 Candidatus Acidiferrum sp.
TCCTCGAATCAGTTCGCACACGCCGCGTGCCGCGCGGTCGCCGAAGCGCCTTCACGCTCCTACAACCCGCTTTTCATTTACGGCGGAGTGGGATTGGGCAAGACCCATTTGATGCATGCGATTGGCCATTATGTGTTGCTGCACGATCGAAACCTGGTGCTCACTTACATTTCGTCCGAGCGCTTCATGAACGAGATGATCAACGCGGTTCGTTACGACCGCTTGATCGATTTCCGCGAGCGGTACCGCAGTGTCGACGTGCTGCTGGTCGACGATGTGCAGTTTCTGGCGGGCAAAGAGGGCACGCAGAACGAGTTCTTTCATACGTTCAACGCCCTGTACGACTCACAAAAGCAGATCGTGCTGAGCAGCGATTGCCCTCCTCACGAGATCGAGCAGCTCGAAGAACGACTGCGGTCGCGATTCGAGTGGGGCCTGATCGCCGACATCCAATCGCCCGACCTGGAAACGAAGGTCGCGATTCTGAAGAAAAAAGCAGAGGCGGAAGCCGTGCCGCTGCCCGATTCGGTCGCGATTTACATCGCGGGCAGGATCAAGTCGAACATCCGCGAGCTCGAAGGTTCGCTCATCAGGCTGATTGCGTATGCGTCGTTGACCGGGCGCGAGCTCTCGGTCGCCCTGGCGCAGGACGTGCTGCGCAACATCAAGGATCATGAAGAAAAAGCCATCACGATCGACCACATCCAGAAGTTCGTGTCCGAGTACTATCAGTTGAAGCTGGCTGATCTCAAATCGCGAAACAACTCGAAATCGATCGCGATGCCGCGGCAGGTTGCGATGTATCTGTGCAAGAACCTGACGCACGCCTCGCTGCCGGAGATCGGCCGCAGCTTCGGCGGAAAACATCATTCGACCGTCATTCACTCGATTCGCAAGGTCGAAGCGCTGCGCAAGGAAGACGCGCAGTTCAACACACTTATCAACAGCTTTATCGAGAGTTTGCGGTAAGAAACGGTGATTTCCACAGCCCTGGCCGAAAGGGCCGCACAAGGCTATTTGGCGGGATTATTTAGGGCGAAAGCCTCCCCTTTGGACAGGGGTCGGTACAACCGGTTATCCACAGGAAAACGCACAGTTTAAGTACCTGTAGGACAAGCACTTCCGGCCTCATTTTGATTTCTCAACAGCACCTTTTTCTTGTATAATTCTTTATCTCTCTTTTCCTCCTTCACTACAAGAGATCGCCGGGCAAGAGCCGCCCAAATTTGAGGTTCAGCCAGCTATGGAACTAGTCGTTAAGAAAAACGACCTACTGCGAGAACTGCAACTTTTCCAGGGCATCGTCGAACGGAAAAACACAATTCCGATCCTGGCGAATGTGCTGATGGAGGCCAAGGGCGGTGAGATTCGCATGCTGGCGACTGATCTCGAAGTCGCACTCCGCAGTCGCTGCGACGCGGTTGTCGAGAAGCCCGGAACCCTGACACTTCCCGCAAAGAAGCTGTACGAGATCGTCAAGGCGCTTCCTGAGACGGACGTGCGCATCGCCGAAGACAAGAACGGTGTGAAGGTCGCCGCCGATCGCTTCGACTCGCGCATGCAGACGCTGCCACGGGAAGACTTTCCTGCGGTGCCCGAAGCAAGCGGTACCACGAGCGCCATGCTGCCCCGTGCGGCGGTGAAAGAGATGGTCGCCAAAACACAATTTGCGATCACGGGAGAGGACACGCGATTTTTTCTCAACGGCGCGCTGTTCATTCTCGGCGGAAGCCAGATGAGCCTCGTTGCAACCGACGGCCATCGGCTGGCGCTCGTGACGGTCGATCGGAAGGGCGGCAAGCCATCGAAGGAAGGCGAGGAAGTGCGGGCGATCCTGCCCCGCAAAACGTTGTGGGAGCTCGGAAAGCTGCTCACCGAAGGCGACGGAGACATTCGCTACGAACGCGGAGAGAACCACCTGTTTTTCGAGGTGGGCGGAAGGATGCTGATTTCGCGGATGATCGACGGCCAGTTTCCCGCGTTCGAGCGCGTCATTCCAAAAGGGAACAACAAGCGCATTGAGTTCGAGCGCGAGCGTCTGACGAACGCGGTCAAGCGCGTAGCGCTGCTGTCGAACGAGCGTTCGCGTTCGGTGAAGTTCCAACTCGACAAGGGCAAAGTCGAAGTGACGTCGAGCAGTCCGGAGTTCGGTGAAGCCAAGGAAACGCTTCCGGTGGATTACGCCGACGCCAGCATGCAGATCTGTTTCAACGCGCAGTACGTCATGGAGTTTCTCGGCGCGGTCGACACGGACCAAGTGGCGCTGGAGTTGAAAGACGAAGTGAGTCAGGCCGTCATGAAGCCCATCGGCACCGAAGGCTACGACTACACGTACGTGATTATGCCCATGCGGGTGTGAGGCAGATGTTCACCGTGCACCGTGCACCGTTCACCGTGTGAGCTGCGGTAAACGGCGAACAGTAAACGGCTAACTAAAAAATGACCGATACCAACCAGAGCGTAGAGCTCGAACAAGCCGCGGCGGATCAGATCAATCAGGATTACGGCGCGGACAAAATCAAAGTCCTCGAAGGCCTGGAGGCTGTCCGTAAACGGCCCGCCATGTACATCGGATCGACAGGGCCGTCGGGATTGCACCATCT
>DATHEW010000053.1:0-7770 GCA_035318425.1 Candidatus Acidiferrum sp.
TGTCATCCGGATGGAGCTTGAGCCGCAAACCGGGCTGGAGAAACGAGCGCGGCACCCAGCACGGTGCCAGGCGGAGCAAGCCGCCGGTTTCGCCGAGCGCGGCTTCGACAGTTTTCTGGACGCTCTTCTTAACGGTCTTCAGTTCAGCGATGTTTTTGTAAGCCATAAAATGTTTTTGCGTTTCGGTTTAGCCACAGAGCCACAGAGACACTGAGGTGAACGAGTTCCCGGGACCGATTCGGCCAGAAACTCCGCGCCTCAGTGCCTCTGCGGCTGCTTCAATGAAATGGCGGGCATCACGCTGGCAAATAGCGCGCGGGGTGACAAGCGCACGTTCACGACAGCGCTGCAAATCCCGTTATCAGCTTGGCAGCAGCGGTCGATCGGCAGATGATCACTCCCATGAAATCCACTGCTGCGACCAAACGCATCTCCGCGTCGCAATCACGAGGAGCTTCTGCCAAATCAACTCACGGCCTCACGCACCCGGTCGTCATCTATCCGTTTCGACAACCCGAGGATTACGACAACTTGAAGCAGCTTTACGCGCTGATCGAAACACTCGATGCGAACAAGGAGGTTTATGCGCGTCCGATTTCCGTGATCGATCGCAAGACGCATTTTCAGAATGCGAAGGACAAGTGCTTCATGGATTTTCGGAACAACACGGTCGCGCGCACTTCGGACATTCTGGACGCGTGGTGCGTGGACACGTGCCAGATGTGGTACTCGGGCCTCGGGATGGCGTTCGAGCGCGGCGGGCCCAACGATGTGTATTGGTTGATTCCCGGTGACTTCAATTTCGGGAGCACGGTTGGACACGAAGTGTTGAGCCGCCTGCACGATCTTCCGGAAATTTGCATCGAGCTGGAACAAGACCTGTGCGTGGGTGAGATCGCCGCCGACCAAAACAACCCCAAACATCTCATCGACACGTACGGAACGTTCGCGCTGCTCTACAATTGGTTCCCCGACGAAGCCCGCGCGATCCGGGAATACACGGAACGTCCGCGCTCAGAGTTCTTCGCCATGCGGCACGCGTTTCTCGGCGAGATGCTGAATCGCCGTTGGTACGCGTATGAGCAGACGGTCGTGACGCTGCTCCACGCCGTGTTGGATAAGAAACACATCAGCCGTTTTTTCGTCGGCCACGTAACGGACCTGCCGGAAGGCAAGGAGACTCTCACGTCAGCGATGCAGCAGGTGGAACGCACCGAACGTGTTCTCAAGGCGCTGTGGCGCGAACGGCACGAACACAAGTCCGGATGGATCAAAGAGTATCGGGTCCTGGAAGGTCAGTCCGAGCAGGTGCGCCGCGCGGCGATGAACATTTTAGAAAATCTTTTGAGGTGAACGGCTCCCGGCCGGCCATGACTTTCAACTGAACATTGCCCACATGAACTCGACGCATCGAAATCGCTTCACGCCCCCTCCCAATCTGAGGTCGGTCACATTCATTTGCGAAGCGCCGCAGGCGCAGTCCGTGACGCTGGTGGGTGATTTCAACAAATGGAACCCGACCTCCCATCCGTTGCAGCGGCAGCCCGACCTCGGCTGGTGCATTCGAATGGAAATGAAGCATGGGCATCACCGTTACGCCTTTCTCGTCGATGGTGCCATCACGTTGGATCCGCATGCGATGGGGATCACGCGCAACGACGAGGATCAGCGGGTTTCGTTGCGTGCGGTGAGTTAGTCTCGTTTCCAGAAGCGTGGGGGCTTCCAAGGGGCGAAACCACTGGGCAAACGCATCATTAGGCTGTCCGCATTTGGAGTGCGCCGACTTGTCGGCGCTTTTTCCGCCGCGCGACTTGTCGCGTGGCTCGCTTGGCGACAAGTCGCCAAGCGGGAAAAGCGAAGACAAGTCGGCGCACTCCAAATGCGGATAACGAAATGGGTTGGAAGTCTGCGCTACAAGCCTTGGCGTCATTTGGATGCGTCTGCCTGGGCGCACGCACGCGCAAGCTTGCGCTGCCCTCGATTCCAGCGAACATTCGCGGCCACATCCATGAAGTGGTTGCGAACACAACTCATCGCCGCACTCACGCGGGCCGCATACATACTGCTGCTGCTCGCGACGTTGCACGCGTCCGCCTGCAACGTTCCTGTGTTTCGTTATGCGTTGGAACGCTGGCCGGCGGAAAACTACGAAGCGTTCCTGTTTCATCGCGGCGTTTTGTCGGAAGCGGACCAGCAACGTGTGGCCGCGCTTACCAACTCCATCCAACGGCACAACGCTAATCTCGCTCTCAAGATCGTCGATCTCGCCGAGTCACACGGCATGGATGAACAAAAGCTTTGGCGCACGCAGACGAATGCGTTGCTTCCCTGGATTGTCCTGCGCGCGCCTGAACGCGAGGAGAAGGACGACTCGCTCTGGACCGGTTCATTTAATGATTCCGACTCGCTCACCGATTCGCCGGCTCGCCGGGAACTCGCGGAACGTTTGCTGCGCGGAGATTCCGTCGTGTGGTTGATGATCGCCTCCGGCGATCCGGCGCAGGACGAGGGAGTTTCAGTGCTGCTAACAAATGAGCTGAAACGTCTGGAGTCCACGCTGAAGCTGCCACCACCTGCGCCCGATGATCCGGCGCCGCGGTCGGGCATGCCGCTGCGCATTGCGTTTTCGATTCAGCATCTGGCGCGCAATGCGAAGGGCGAAGAATTGTTCCTTCGCATGTTGTTGCACGGCGAGAAAGTGGAGCAGGGGAAGCCGGTTGTTGTTCCAGTGTTTGGTCGCGCGCGGGCGCTGACGGCGCTCAGCGGATTCGAGCTTTCGCGAAATGTTTTCAGCCAGGCGGCGGCGTTTCTTTGCGGCGCCTGCTCTTGTGAAGTCAAAGACCTGAATCCTGGAAAGGATTTGTTGGTCGCCGCGAACTGGGAAGCCGTCTTCGCGGGCGCGCCGCCCGCCGCCAGCGAGCCTGCGATCATCGCCGGCGAACGCGTTTCTATCGCGCCCGGGAACGTGGCCGTCGCTGCGGCCCCGACGCCTGCTCGCCCCGTTGATGCGCCGAATGAGCGGCGCGGCTTGAAGATGCTCGCGAGCGTTACGCTCGCGTTCGTGTGCATCATCGTGTTGATCCTTGGCATCACCATGCTGAGATCGCTCAGAAGACATTGATATGAGTTCGACCTCGCCCACTCCGCGTCCATCCTCAGTGATGATTCCGTTCCTGCTCGTTGCGGCAGCGACATTGGTGTTCGGCATTGTCGCGCTGGTGCGCGGTCCGAAGAAGAGCACCGCGCTCACGCCGCCGCTGACAGTTTACTGCGCGGCTGGATTGCGTTCACCCGTCGAGGCCGTGGCTAAAGAATACGAGAAGGAGTTTGGCGTGCGGATTGATCTTTCGTTCGGCGGCTCGCAAACGCTGCTGGCCAACATCGAGGTGAGCAAGACCGGTGACTTGTACATTCCCGCCGACGACAGCTACATCGCGTTGGCGCGCGAGAAGAAACTCTGCGCTGAAGTGCTGCCGCTCGCGACGATGACGCCGATGCTCGCGGTGAAGAAAGGCAACGCGAAGAATATCCGCGCGCTGAGCGACCTGATGCGAAACGACGTGAAAGTTTCGCAAGCCAATCCTGACGCCGCGGCCATCGGCAAAATTGTGCGCGCCGCTCTTCAAAAGAGCGGGCATTGGGATGCGCTCTCGGCACGCACGATGGTTTTCAAAGGAACCGTGAGTGACGCTGCGAATGATGTGGTGCTCGGCGCTGTCGATGCCGCGTTCGTCTGGGACGCGTTGGCCCCGCAATATCCCGCGCTTGAATTCATCAGCGTGCCTGAGTTGTCGAACGCGGTCGGTCATGTGTCGGCCGCAGTACTCAGCGCGAGCAAGTCGCCGACGGCGGCGCTGACCTTCGCGCGCTATCTTGCGGCGCGTGACAAGGGATTGAAGGCGTTTGAGAAGAACGGTTTCCGCGTGGCGGGCGGTGATCTCTGGAGTCGCGAACCTGAACTGAATTTGTTCGCCGGCGCGATGCTGCGACCCGCGATCGATCAGACGGTCACGGACTTCGAGAAGCGCGAAGGCGTGCGCGTGAATCGCGTTTACAACGGCTGCGGCATCCTCGTCGCTGAAATGCAGACGGGAAAACATCCCGACGCGTATTTCGCCTGCGACACTTCGTTTATGACGCAGGTCAGCGATTTGTTTCTGGACGCGACGAACCTTTCCATGAACCAGCTTGTCATCATGGTGCCGGAAGGAAATCCGCGCGGCATCAAGGAGTTGCGCGATCTCGCTCAACCCGGCCTCCGCCTCGGCGTCGGACACGAGAAGCAATGCGCTCTCGGCGTACTCACGAAGAACACTTTGATGACGAATGGAACGTACTTTGCCGTGAGGAAGAATGTGGCGGTCGAGTCGCCTACGGGGGATTTTCTGGTGAACCAATTACGCACCAAATCGCTCGACGCCATTATCGCCTACGTGAGCAACGCTGCGGGATCAGCGGATGAACTCGATGCCATCGCCGTCGATATTCCGTGCGCCATGGCGGCGCAGCCTCTCGCACTGTCGCGCGACACGAAATACCCACAACTCACCTCGCGCTTGATCGAGTTGCTGAAATCCACGGAATCCAAAGAGCGCTTCGAGAAGAATGGGTTTCGTTGGACGGCCAACTGAGCCGCTGGATCACGATGGCTCGTTACGAGCAGTGCTCAGCCGGGCCAATGCAGAAGATGCGTCACTCAAAGGTCGCGAAGGCCGCAAAGGATGGGGCCGAAGGCACTTTTGTCAGCCGAACAATGGTTCATGGTTTGGTGAGTTGTTTTTTGGAGCAGCGTTTCAGTTTCGTTCGAGCCCCCTCGCCGACTTTGCGTGAGGCTCTCTCTGGCTTGAACCGCATGATTCCAGCTCAGCGACGCGGTTGTTTCTTCCCGCAGCCGCTCGCTTCTTTTACAACGACCGCGTGCCCGGACCATCTGCCAGCAAGAAACCGCGCGCCAGTTCTGACTGGCCGTTCCTCGCGTGTCTCGCGGTCATCGGTGGAACGTATCTCGTGCTCATCGTCGCGATGGTGCTGGCGGATCTGGCGTTCACATCGCCTTCAGAGATCTGGGGCGCGCTATCGAGGCGCGAGATTCAATACGCGATCAAGCTCAGCCTGTTCTCATGCACCGCCGCGGCGCTGCTCTCGATCCTCGTCGGAATCCCGCTTGGATACCTGCTCTCGCGCGAGTGTTTTCCCGGAAAAGGAATGATCGACGCCATCATCGACATTCCCATCGTCCTCCCGCCGCTTGTGATCGGGCTGAGCTTGCTGATTCTTTTCCAAGTAAAGCTCGGCGGAAAATCCATCGAGGAATGGTTTCAAGCCGCGGGCATGCCGGTGACGTTCCAGGTGCCGAGCGTCATCCTGGCGCAATTTGCCGTGGCGGCAGCGTTCGCCGTGCGGACAATGCGTGTCACCTTCGATCAAATCAATCCGCGCGCCGAACAGGTGGCGCTCACGCTCGGTTGCTCGCGCGCGCAGGCATTCTGGCGCGTCACGCTACCCGAAGCGCGACGCGGCGTCTTTACCGCCGCTACGTTGGCGTGGGCGCGATCGTTGGGCGAGTTCGGACCGATCCTGGTTTTCTCCGGCGCGACGCGAATGAGGACGGAAGTGCTTTCAACCACCGTCTTTCTCGAACTCAGCGTCGGCAGCCTGCGCGCTGCCGTTGCGGTGTCGTTATTGATGATTGCCACCGCTGTCGTGGTCCTGGTGATCGTGCGCGGCTTTGGCCTGCAACCGGTGTTTCGGAAAGGAACAGAGCCGTGATCGCGCTCGAACGTGTTTCCATTCACGCCGGTGCCTTCGCGTTGAACGATGTGTCGTTCTCCATTCCAACCGGCGCGTGGTGCGTGTTCATGGGGCGCACTGGCAGTGGGAAGACGACGATTCTCGAAATGGTCTGCGGCCTGCGCTCGCCTGAAGCTGGCAGAATTTTGCTCGGAGCCGAGGACGTCACTGCTCTGAAGCCAGCTCAACGCGGCATCGGTTACGTGCCGCAGGATCGCGCGCTGTTCCAAACCATGACGGTGCGCGACAACCTGGCGTTCGCGCTCCGGCTACGTCGTTGGCGCGAAGAAGAAATCTCCGCGCGTGTCGCTGAACTTGCGGAGTTGCTTCAGATCACGTCGCTGCTCAACCGTTTGCCGCAAAAGCTCAGCGGCGGCGAAGCCCAGCGCGTCGCCCTTGGCCGCGCGCTCGCCGCGCGCCCCACGGTGCTCTGCCTCGATGAACCTTTAAGCGCGCTCGATGACGCGACCCGCGAAGAAATGCGCGCGGTTCTGCGCACCGTGCGTTCGCATTCGAGCGTTACGACATTGCATGTCACCCATCACGCTGACGACGCACGCGATCTCGCGGATCAAATGCTGGTGCTGCGCGATGGGCGGATCGCATCGGTTCCAATCGATAACCCGTCGGCGAGTTGAAACGTGGACAATCGGCTTTGATCGCGCGACCTTGCGACCAAGGAGATTCGAAAACATGAAAGCACGAGTGGTCATTCCAACCGCGGCGGGAGAACGAGTGAGCTACAACATCGCGATCCATCACAGCGGACGCGGCGGGTGTGAATTGCGCCTCGTGTTTGCTACTGAAGAGGAACCGTTCGAGCGTTGGCTGTTCTATCTGCTGCGCGAGATCGGCGCTCATGTCGTGACAGACGACGTGAGTCAGTTTCGGAAGGCTCTAGGCCTTTCCGATTCGGAACCAGGCGTGATCGACGAGCAAGAAATCAAGGACATGGTGCTGCCAAGACACCCGGCGACGGCGTGAGGCTGGACCTGAAAGATTAAGATCAGGATTACGAAGAGGATTGAGACCGGAGTTCTTAATCTTGATTTCAATCCTATTCCTCAACCCATTGGGCTCTCCTGACTCGCGCTAAGGGAAATCCCTGTTGCAACCGAGTCTCAACCGCAATAATGTCGGCATCCGTGAACAACAGCACGTCCGACTCGCACCTTGATGCGGCGCCGACGCTGACTCCTCTCAGCGAAGTCGGCCCGGGGGTGTCCGTGCGAATCAAGCAGCTCTCGGCTTCCCCGGAGCTTTCCACACGTCTGCGCGAGATGGGATTTTGCGAAGAGCAGCGCGTGAAGTTGTTGAGCCGAAACTCCAATCTCATCTGCCAGGTTTGCAACGCGCGCCTCGGCATCAGTTCACAACTTGCCGGTCTGATTTGGGTGGAGCACGTGAAACCTCAACGTCTCGCTGCCTGAACGATGTCTCCTCCCGAACTGCTGCCCCTGACTTCACTTGAAGTCGGCCAGGCTGCCACTGTTGGCCAGATCAATCTCCCGCCGGAACGCCGTGCACGCATCCTCGAAATGGGTTTGCTCGTCGGTACCAGCGTGGAACTCATCCGCTTCGCGCCGCTCGGCGATCCCGTCGAGATCAAGGTGCGCGGTTACAATCTTTCGCTTCGCAAGGCCGATGCGGAGCTGATTCTAGTGAAGAAGAAATGATGGGTGAAGGAATGACGAAGGTTGAATGTCGAATGATGAAGGAATTCCGAATTACTGATCACACCCGGCATAAGGCATTGCTTTCTTTCTTCGCTCGATTCGGCATTCCTCGGTCCTTGGACATTCGTCATTGGTCATTCTAATGCCTCCTTCCGCCGCCACACCTGACCGGGTTCCTCGTCGCCTTCCCGCACGCGTCGGCTCGGCAACGAAACACGTCGTGCTGACGGGTAATCCGAATTGCGGCAAGACGACGTTGTTCAATGCTCTCACCGGATTGCGCGCCAAAGTCGGCAACTATCCC
>DATHEW010000054.1:0-3319 GCA_035318425.1 Candidatus Acidiferrum sp.
CGAGCGCGGCACGCGCTTTCGCGTGCTGATGTTGATGGTGAATACACGCGCGAGTGTTTGGCGGTGCATGTGGCGTGGTCGATTCGCGCAGTGGACGTGATCACGGTCGTTGAAGCGGCCATGGAACGCTTTGGTGTGCCCGAGCACTTGCGCAGCGACAACGGCCCGGAGTTCATCGCCTACGCGATCCAGGACTGGCTCCCAGGCAAAGGCGTGAAGACGCCCGGCAGTCCGTGGGAGAACGCCTATATCGAGAGCTTCCAAGACAAGCTGCGCGACGAGCGTCTGAACCGGGAGTTGTTCGGCAGCCTGCTGGAGGCGCAAGTGATCATCGAAGCGTGGCATTTGGAATATCACCGCTTGCGGCCGCACAGTTCGTTGGGCTACCAGACGCCCGACGAGTTTGCCGCGCGCCACGGTTCTTCGCGACTCCGGTCGGGCTCCGCCCTCCCTCCGTCACGAAGAACCCAGAGAAACAACCAACATGAAACCCATGGCAGGACTCCAGTTCCGAGGCGTCCAGTGATTGGGGTCAGGTCAAGAGGAGAAGGGGAATAGCGCTACAGACTTGTGAAACGAAAATCGCTTTTGGCAACGCTATTGGATCTAACGAGAGCGCGAGAGAGACGAGTGAATGCCGAGTGGTGTGTGTCCGGCTTATGAGCGCGCGGTGCGAGGCAGGCGCTCCATTTACGCTGCCGGTCTCTTCGTTCGCCGGCCACCTTGAAGCGACTGCCACGGCTCCGGGTGCTTTGGACCAGTTCGGACGTTGCTGGATGTCGATGGTGTGTTGCCGCGGCGTTTTTCCCACCGAATTCCGATCGTCAAGAAACTGGCGCAGAAGTGGTGCACGCACCAGGAGTTGAACCTGGAACCTTCTGATCCGTAGTCAGATGCTCTATCCAATTGAGCTATGCGTGCCCGAAAAAGAGGGCGCAATCTACTGACCGTGTTTTCAGCGCGCAAGCGCTATTTGCCGCCGCGCGAATATCCGGCATGGTGTGCTCGTCCGGTTTAATCAACAGTGCAATTTTAACAGTGAAACCCTACGATCCAAGCCATGTCTGAGAAAGCAATCAACGCGATCCCCCGACCGCAGCGCGACCTTTACGAGAAAGGAATGATGGCGATCCAGCGCAACAATCTCGATTACGCGATTTCGATCCTGACCCAGGTGGTCACGGTCGAGCCGGCCTTCTTCGAGGCGCGCCAGGCGCTGCGCGCCGCGCAGTTCAAGCGCGGCGCAGCGTCGCAGGGCGGATTTTTCAAGAAGATGATCGGCGGCGCGACTTCGCAGCCGGCTTTGGCGAAAGCGCAGCTCACCTTGCGCAAGAATCCCGTCGAAGCGATGCAGCAGCTCGAGGAATTGCTGAACACCGATCCGCAGAACAACAGCGCTCACAAGTTGCTGGCTGAAGCGGCGGTGAGCGCGGGGCTGATGAGGACGGCGATGCTGTCGCTCGAGATCGTTTACAAACAAAACCCGCGTGATCGCGAATTGGCGATGCAACTCGCTGATTGCTACGTGCAGGCGCGGCAAACGCAGAAGGCGGAAGCGGTTTACACCGAGCTGTTGCGCCAGAAGCCAAATGATCCCGAGGTGTTGCAGGCGCTGAAGAACGTCACGGCGCAGGCGTCCATGCGCGAGGGCGGATACGAGGCCGCGGCGGAAAGCGGCGGCTCGTATCGCGATCTGCTGAAGGACAAGGAAGAATCGGCGCAGCTTGAACAATCCAATCGTGTCGTGAAGTCGGACGGTGTGACGCAGAACCTCGTGACGGAATACGAAACGCGCCTTCGCAATGAACCGAACAACGTGAAGCTGATGCGCAGCCTCGCGGAGCTTCATGCGCAGAAGAAGGAGTTCGACGCAGCGCTGAGTTATTACCAACGCATTCGCAACACCGATGGGGGCGCCGATTCATCCCTGGAGAAAATCATCGCGGAAACGAGCCTGAAAAAACTCGATCACTTGAAAGCGCAGTTGGACCCGAGCGCGGCGGATTATGCCGAGCGGCTTGCGGAGATCGACGCGCAAAAGATTGTGTTCCAACTCGAAGAGTGCCGGGTGCGCGCGGAGAAGTATCCCACCGACCTGCACATTCGTTACGAACTCGGCGTCCTATTCTACAACGCCGGCAAGATCAGTGAGGCGATCCAGGAATTTCAAAAAGCGCAGAACAACCCGCAGCGACGGCTCTCCGCGATCATGTATCTCGGCCGCTGCTTCGCGAAGCGCGGCATGAACGACATGGCGGCGCGGAAGATCCAGGACGCATTGAAAGAGAAGCCGAACTTCGACGATGAGAAGAAGGAAATGCTCTATGAGCTCGGCTCCGTCCTCGAAAAAATGGGCAAAGCCGACGAGGCCATCGAGCAGTTCAAGCAGATCTACGAAGCGGACATCGGTTATCGTGACGTGGCGGCGAAGGTGGATGCTTACTACGCTTCGCGCGGTTAACGATCGCGCTTCAGCAAGAATTCCGCGAGCTCTTGCAACGCCTGTGCTTTGCCTTTGAACACTTTCAATGACGCAAACGCTTTGTTCGTAAGTTGCTGCGCGATCTTCTTCGACTTCTCCATCCCGACGATCGACGGATACGTCGCTTTCCGAGCGACGGTGTCCTTGCCCGCGGTCTTGCCGAGTTGCTCGCTCGTCTGCGTGATGTCGAGGATGTCGTCGATGATCTGGAACGCGAGGCCGACGTTGTATCCAAAATCAGTAAGCGCCTTGAGTTGAGCGGCGGAGCAGTTCGCGCTCATGCCGCCGAGGCGCACTGAGCAGCAGAGCAGGGCGGAAGTCTTGCGCTCGTGAATGTATTTCAGGTCGTTCGCCGAAATGTTTTTTCCCTCGGCTTCAAGATCCGCGACCTGACCCGCGATGAGCTGCAACGATCCCGAAGCGCGCGCGAGTTCGAGCACGAGTTGTCGATGTGAATAGTGCGGCCAGCCCTTGGCGTGCGCGATGATCTCGAAGGCTTGCGTGAGTAATGCGTCGCCAGCGAGGACGGCGATGCCATCGCCGAAAACTTTATGGTTCGTCAGTTTGCCGCGCCGGAAATCGTCGTTGTCCATCGACGGCAGATCGTCGTGAATGAGCGAGTAGGTGTGGATGCACTCGACCGCGCAGGCGAGCGGCATGGCGTCGTCAATCTTGCCGCCACACGCTTCGGCAGCTGCGAGACACAAGGCCGGGCGCATGCGCTTGCCGCCGGCGAAGAGCGAGTAGCGCATCGACTTGTGGATCGTCGCGGGCTTCGTTTTTTCGGTCGGGAGGAATTTGTTGAGCGCGCGGTTCACCTGTTCGGTGCGTGTTTCG
>DATHEW010000055.1:0-2301 GCA_035318425.1 Candidatus Acidiferrum sp.
GAAAATTTGTTCGAAACGTTCGCGATACGCCTGCCGGCCCTGGTGCGTCTTCACCACTGCCTGCGCGACGAGGCCATTCATGTTTGGATAAATCGGCGCATCGGCATGCCAGAACATCTGGTCCATGCCATGCGGGAAAAACACCATCCTGTTGCTGCCCATGTCATGGAAGACGCGATAGTTGTTTCGGTTTAAAACGTAGCCGTCCCAATCCCACATCATGATCTCCAACGCCACGAAGGAGATGAAACGTTCCATGTCGAGGACTTTGCTGAGGTCGTCGAAGCGCGTGAGAACGTTTGTGCTTTGCGCCGCGGCCGCGAGCGCCTTGAGGTCTGCCCATTTGTCCACGTCATCACCTTGTCCTTCATCGCGTTCCAGCGGATCGGTGATCTCGCGGAGAAACCCTCCGTCGTAAAGGTTCCCCTTTGTCTTGTTGAAATAGAGGCCGAGCATCTCTTTCTCAAAACCCTCCTTCAGCACGTAAACGCCTTTCTTGCGACCATTGAAAACGACAGTCGCGTAAGACACGCGAGCAGCCGGCACGCCCGCGCGGCGGAACAGTTCCCCGCAAAGATTCTCCGTCATGTAACTCGCGTCCTGAACGGAGTTGTTCAGGTGGATCTTCTTCAGCCCGTGAAATTTCTGGTCTGGCGTGAACTTCGAGAAGTGCAATGTCAGCGCCGGTTTGTCATCGATCCCGCGGAAACTTCCGGCCGCGCCCTTCAGGTGAATGCCGACTTCGTTCCAGACATTCGTTCCTTCGCGAACGGTCGCGCGGGCATAACGGCGCGCATCGCGTTGCAGCGCTTTCAATTCGTTCGTTGAAATCTCAATGGTGATCGGCAGGACGTGCTTATTGTCGAAGATGTCCGCGCCCGGCACCGGCTTGTTCGCCTTCGTTTCCGCGCCGAAGGCCGACGCCGCCATCAACACGGTACTGATGATCCCCAGCGTTCTGTTCTGAATGGCTCCCATGCGACGTAGATGACTGACGGCACGCCCACGAATTCGTTCAAGCAAATTAACAACGTGCCCTCGGCATCCTGCCGGGTGGAAACTCGTGAACGGGCAAGGTAATCGATACGCACAAGCCCTCCACCCCGGGCAAGATGCCGGGGGCACCTTAAAGCACGTCGCGCCAAAGTTTCGCGTCCTTCAACATGCGCTCGCGCAGCAGCGGCAACGGCGGCGCGCCATGGCGCAACAGCTCATCGTGAAATCGTTGGAGTGAGTAGCGCGTCCCTTCCTGCGCCTGCCAATCGGCGCGTAGTTTCAAAATCATCAACTTGCCGAGCGTGTAGTTCAGGTAGCCCGGATCAAACGTTCCGCGGATCGCCTCCTGGCGCGCGGGTTTCTCCTCGTAGTAGCAATGCTCCATGAAGAACTTTGTGGCCTCGTCCACACTCATGTCTTGCGTGTGCAGCTTGATCGAGACACACAAGCGGCACAGTCGCAACAGTGCTTCGTCGGATTGCGCGAGCCGATACTTTGCCGCGCGCAACTGCTGTTCGCGCGAAGCATTCGCCGGCGCGGCCGCGAAACCTTCCTCCAACAACATCTGCTCCACGTAATGCGCCCAGCCCTCGGAGAACGCGTAGCTCGAAAAAATCTTCGCCACGCGGCTCGCGCCCGACGCCTTCAACGCCAGGTATTGCACGTAATGACCGGGATACGCTTCATGGATCGTGACGACATCGGTGGTGTAATAGTTAAACGAGGTGAGCCATTCATCCTTCTGCTTCTCCGGCCACTCCGGCTCGGTGGGTGTGACGTAATAGTAAGACTCCGTTGCCTTCGTCTCGAACACCCCAGGCGTGTCCATCGAGGCAAAGCTCGTGCGACGAAACGGTGGCGGCGTTTCCTCCACGCGCACGCGCACGTCAGACGCGACCGTCACAATATTGCGCTCCACCACGAACTCACGAATCGCTTCCAGGTTCTTGCGCGTGTCTGGCAACAGCGCTTCCGCCGTTGGATGCTCTCGCTGCAATTCACGAAAGACCTCGATCGGCGCTTTAGCGGAATCGATCAGCCTGGCGGTTGCGGCGAAGCGTTCCTGCTCGGCCTTCAACTCGCGCAGCCCGAGTTCCAGAATTTTTTCCGGCGCCATGTCCACGAACTCACTGATGCGCAACATCGCGCGATAATCTGCCGGGCCGAGAGCGTAGCTGTTGTCTCCACTCGACAGCCGTTCCTCACGCAACCACTTCACGAACCTGCGTAGTTCATCCAGCGCAATTTTGTTCGCCGCTTCGAAGGCGCGGATGATGAGCGCGTTCGTTACCGGCTTCACTGCGA
>DATHEW010000056.1:0-7557 GCA_035318425.1 Candidatus Acidiferrum sp.
CGCCGAGGCCGCTGCAATCAACGCGTGGGCAAATGGAATCACGCGCGATCTCTTCGTGAGTTCGACCAAGGCAAGCATCGGTCATCTCCTCGGAGCGGCGGGCGCGGTGGAAGCGCTCATTTGTGTGATGGCTCTGCGCGAAGGCTGGCTGCCACCGACGCGGACCACGCAAGCCGTTGACCCGGTATGCGGCTTTCAATTCCTCACGAGTCCGATGGAGAAGCAGTTCGATTACGCGCTCAGCAACTCGTTCGGATTCGGTGGCGCCAACGCAACACTCGTGTTGCGGAAGTGGAGCGGTGAATGAGCACGAACGGCGAAACACCGGTGTTCATTCACGGGACCGGAGCTGTGTCTCCGGCCGGATGGGGCGTCACACCATTGATCGCGGCGATTGCTGTGGGCGATCCGATTCCCAAATTGCAACTCACGCGTCCGGGATGGAATGGTCGCACGCTGGAAGTGCGGCAGGTTCCCCCACCCTCTCCGCGCCCGGCATTTCTCGCGAACCCGAGACTGCGACGTACCAGTGCGATCTCACATTACATGGTGTATGCGGCGCTGGAGGCAATCGGCAGCGATGCCGCGGAAATCACTGCCGGCAAAATCAATCTCGGCGTGATCGTCTGCGTGATGTCGGGCTGCGTGAATTACTCAAAGCGATTTTACGATGAGACATTGCGCGACCCGGCGACGGCCAGTCCGCTGGTTTTTCCAGAGACAGTCTTCAATGCGCCGAGCAGTCATCTCGCCGCGCTGCTGAATTCAACCGGCATTAACTACACGCTCGTCGGTGATCCTGGCACTTACCTGCAAGGCGTCGCTCTGGCCGCAGACTGGCTCGCGAACGGATTGGCCGACGCGTGCGTCATCGCTGGCGCAGAAGAAAACGACTGGCTCACCGCGGATGCGTTTCGGCTTTTTTCCAAAGGCATCGTTCTCGGCGATGGCGCGGGAGCGCTCTACGTGCGCCGCAATCCTTCACGCGTCCAACTTGATGCGATCACGGACTCACATTTGTTCACGGCCACGCAAACTCGTTCCCTCGCCGCCCGCCGCGTCCGAGAGCAACTGCTCTGTTGCGATCACACACTGCTTTGCGAGTCCGCCGCGCATGATGTCTCTCGAATCGATGCGGCCGAATCCGAGGCGTGGGGTGACTGGACCGGAGAACGCGTTTCAGTGAAATCCATTCTCGGCGAAGGACTCACCGCAGCAGCGGCATGGCAATGCGTCACCGCCGTGAACGCAATCCAGCAAGGCCGCACCGCTGCAAACGTTTCCGTCGTCGGCACGAATCAGCAGGCCATCGGCACAAGGTTCGTTGCGGCCTGATTCCACGGGCGCGGCATTTGGCGTTTGAAATGCAGCCTGCGTCCTCGGCAACATCCGCGCTCTTATGAATTCGCGCGTCATCCTGGTGACCGGCGCCAACGGTGGTCTGGGACAAGCCATCGCGCGGATGTTTCTTGCCGAAGCGGAAGCGAATTTCGTCTGGCTCGGCGTGAGGTCGCGACGCGATAACACCGATGCTCTGGCCCTGGAACATCCTTCCCGTTGCCGGGCGATTGGACTGGATGTGACGCAAGCTGAACAATGGAGGGCCGTAGTCAGCTCTATTGCGAAGGAACATACTCGGATCGATGTGCTGGTAAATAATGCCGGCCATCATGAGGACGGACTGCTCGCCACGATGAGCGAGAGCGCGTGGCGCAGCGTGATTTCATCCAACCTCGACGCGGTTTTTCACGGTTGCCAGGCGGTGTTGCCGACAATGATTTCGCAGCGCAGCGGCAGAATCGTAAACATTGCGTCGCTCAGCGCATTGCTCGCGCCGGCAGGACAAACGAATTACGCGGCTGCGAAGGCCGGCGTCGTCGCGCTCACACAATCGCTTGCCAAGGAAGTGGCGCGTATTGGCATCACGGTAAATGCGATTTGTCCCGGCTACATTGAAACGGATGCTCTAGGCACCATGAGGGACGAGGAGCGGAAAGTCGCACAGAGCCGCGTTCCCATGCGACGCTTCGGCAAGCCGGAAGAGGTCGCTGCGGCGGTGAAATTTTTAGCCTCAGCCGAAGCCAGCTACATTACTGGCGCGACGCTGAAAGTGGATGGAGGCATTTTCTAAAATGGAGAACGAGTTGAAACAACGCATCAAGCAGATGCTCGTGGAAAATCTCATGCTGCAGATCACGGCTAATGAAATCGGCGATGATCAGGCGCTCTTCGGCGCCGGTGGCCTCGGACTTGATTCTGTGGATGCACTGCAACTCGTCGTGGCACTCGACAAAACGTTCGGTCTGAAGATCCCCGATCCCGCAGCGGCCAAGTTGATCCTGCAGGATGTGAATTCCATCGCGACGGCTGTGGAAGCTCTGAAGCGTTAAAACGTTTGGTTACGGATTCAAACGGGACTCGTTGTCCATTGCGGCGGAGATCGAATAGCTCAGGAACAACTCGACGTTGCGGTCGTCCGCTTGCCGAACCATGACGGGGCTTTCCAAACCATCCACCCGCACGTTGCCTCGAACGCCAAGCGCGATTCGCGTTTCTCTGATCTGTGCCGCGATTTGAGCCAGCAACCTGACCCGATGCTGCTCGGGATTTTCGACGGCAAGCTGAACCTTGCCCATCTCACATGTCATCTTTCCGGGCAGCCGCAAGCTCTCGACGAACCGCGAGGCTTCAACACTCGCAGCGAAAATGTCATCGCGATCTTTGGTGAGCGGCACGAGCAAATGCATTTCAGTGACAGCAGCGGGCTGTTTCCAACTGCCTCCGCTGATCCCAAATCCGCTTTGATGCTGTCCCAGCGAGGCGACGCCAGTCGAGACACGTACCCGGCCGTTGTCAACGGCCTGACGCGACTCTTCGTACGCCGCCGTCGAATTCTTCAGTTCGCTGGTAATCCGGATCGGCACCGAAACCAGATCCGCCGGCAACGTCAGGCTCAGCGCGACTTTCTTCGGTTGCGTGAGCGCGACCACGACGGGCGTTCCCTCACTTCCGCTCCCGCTGATGCTGCTTGCGAAAGATTGAAGCGCCGAAACGGCGAGCAAGAGGAGGACAGTGGACGTTTTCATCGGACTTTTCCTTCCATCATCAGCGGATCTCAACGCGCAGAGTCGGAGCTCTGCGTTCCGGCACGGGAGTGTCGGAGAAACCAATCCCACAGCTCGGGATTGTTGTAAGCTTCGGTCCATGAGT
This sequence comes from Candidatus Acidiferrum sp., assembly GCA_035318425.1. Classification (GTDB taxonomy): domain Bacteria; phylum Verrucomicrobiota; class Verrucomicrobiia; order Limisphaerales; family SIBH01; genus JANNGC01. The sequence goes on from DATHEW010000056.1 coordinate 3,211, forward strand.
CGTGCCCGGCTTCAGGGTAGATGGTGAGCTTCACGTCATTGCAGCCCGCTTTTTGGAAGGCATCGACCATGCGCTCGGATTCGGCGAGTTGCACCACTGGATCTTTGGCTCCGTGAAACGCCCACACACCGAGAGTTTTCAGCGAGGCCGCCTTGGAACGCCCGGCCAGAAGAACGCCAATGCGCTCGCCTCCACCACAAATCGGCGCGATGGCCGCGAAACGCTCAGGATATTTTGTGCCGACGGCCCACGTCCCGAAGCCGCCCATGCTCAGGCCGGTAAGGTAAACGCGGTTCGTATCCACGTTGTGCTTCGCGATCACTTCATCGAGTAATCCCATCACCACGTCCTCAGTCCACCAAGAGCCTGACGGGCATTGCGGCGAGACGAGGATGAAGGGAAAATCCTTTTGCGTCTTCACGATCTTCGGCGGGCCATGTTGAGCCACGCGGCTCAAGTTCGTGCCGCGTTCACCGGCGCCGTGGAGGAAAATCATGAGCGGGAACTGCTTATCCCCTTTCGGACGATAACCCTCGGGCAAAAACAGCAGGTAGTTCGCTTCGACTGTCTTGACGATCTTCTTTTCGAAGTGGAGGCGTTTATGCATGGAAAGTTCCGCCTCGTCCTGGGCGATAGTTGGCATGGCGAGCAGCGCGCAGGCAAGGAACGCAGGAGTGAGTTTATGCATGCCGCATTTCTACAAAGCTGGAAGCGGGAGTCACCATCTTTCGGGCGCTCCGCTCTCGCGCATACACTCAACTTTTCGGCGGAGCGCGAACCATTACATCATTTTGAGCTTCGGCAAATCCTGCGAATCCACGAGACCCACAGGCACGTTTTTGGAATTTACAACGATCAAGTCATCGATGTTGCGCTCTTTGAAGATCTTCACTGCTTCCATAGCGAGAGCGTCGTCACAGATAGAGATCGGCTGAGATGTCATGACATCAGCGAGCGTTTTGGTCAGCAACTCAGGATCGCGAGCCATTTGCCGACGGAAATCGCCATCAGTAAAAACGCCGATCAATTTTCCCCGCGCATTCACCACGCTCAGACTTCCAGACTTGGCCCGTGTCATGACGAGCAACGCATCACGAACGGGAAGAGTGTTCGCAGCAACAGCATTTCGCTCCCCAGATCGCATGATTTCTTTCACTTTGAAGAGGAGGGCACGCCCGATGGCACCGGAAGGATGATACTTTGCGAAGTCGGATTGTTTGAATCCACGAGCCTGCAAAACGGCCATTGCGAGCGCATCTCCCATGACCAGCATCGCAGTGGTACTGGCGGTTGGAGCGAGATTGAATGGGCACGCTTCCTTCGGGACACGAACATTCAAAACCACGTCGCTGTAACGCGCCAACGAAGATTTCAATGCACCGGTGAAGGCGATGACTTTTACGGCAAACCGCTTCAGGGAAGGCAAAAGGTTGATTAATTCTTCCGACTCCCCGGAGTAACTCAGCGCCAAGATGACGTCCCCGTCTGCGACAACCCCGAGATCCCCGTGCAACGCATCGACCGGGTTCAGAATGAAGGTGGGGGTTCCCGTGCTGGTGAGTGTGGCCGCGATTTTCTGTCCGACGTTGCCCGATTTGCCAATCCCGATGATGACAATCTTGCCGCGTTGTCCCACGGCCGAAACGACGGTCTTCACCGCAACATCAAAAGAAACGTCGAGGTGCGCCCGAACAGTGCGCAAGGCCGCGATCTCAATTTCGAAAACTTCTTTGGCGCGCACCAGATGGCTCATCACGCGTCAAGACTGCCCAAGGACAAGCAGCGACTCAATCTTCCCGGTGAAAGTTCCCACGGGGCACAGCTTGATACCTCGCCCGGCGCCCTCGCGGAGTGCGCGGTGCGCAAAATAGTTTTGCTCGCCCCGGATAATTTCTCCCGCCACGGCGCGCCCTGCGCACAGCGTCCCGAGGCGCCGCAAAACATCCAGTTCTTTCCCACGCCGCAGGCCGCGGTACTCCGCTGCACCCGCCAAACCCTCCCACCGGACCCTGGCAACTCACCACCACTTTTTGCGTGAGTTGTCCGGCCGGTGTTGTTCGTGCCCGGAGAACACACCCACTTTCTGTTCGTGCCATTCCACGCGGGTTCCTTGGTTTTCCTTTTTCCCCAACCCCGCCCCCGGTGGCGCGGTTGGCAGCCGTCAAACATCACCACGGCCAGCGCGCTGGACGCCGGGCTCGGAGTCTTTTCCCGCGGCACGATTTTTTAAGTCGCTCTTGGAGTTGCGCGTGGGCCCGCGTCCCCAAGCGTTGGACCAGCGCGCGCACGGTCGAGTCTTCGATCGGCACACCGACTTTGCGCGCCAGTTGGACCGCCATCTCATAGGTGCCTGTGACGGTCGCGAATTGGCCCAGCTTGTCTTCCAGCGCGGGGGAAAGTTGCTGGTGAGGCGAAAGCGGTCCCAATTCTGGGACTGCCTAGGTACGGATTATTTTGCTCCGCACTTGCAGTTGACGACCCCGAAGACCGCACCCGCACCGCCTAACGGCGGCGATGGTGCGGCCTTCTTTGCCTGTGGAGGAAAAATCACGCCATGTTGCTCGACTTTGCTCTGGGCTTTTCTTCGAGGCGGTGGCGCATCCACTCGCGCCCTCGGCCTCGACTTCCAGTTCCAGCTCACGCAGCGAATTGCCAGCGCTTGTGTCCGAGTTCATCCGTTGTCCTTTCGTCCTGGTTGCTCCCACTCGGAGGAAGAACCGATCTTTCCCGCCTCCATTGTGGCGGTGGTGTCGAGTTGCGCCCATTCCCCATTCAAATAAATAGCGCTTGCCTGCCAACAAAGACCTGCTATCAAGAGAACACCAGCCAGTAAAAACAACTCAAACAAACACATGAAAACCATTCTATTAGCCGTAGTTCTTGCAGCATTCGCCGCAGCTTCAACAAACTTCGTGATCGCAGCCGATAAACCTGTACCTGCAGAAAAGGCTGAAGCGAAGGCCCGCGCACTTCCGTTTCAGGGAAAACTCGACGCGGTAGATCAACAGGCAAAGACCATTAAGATCGGTCAACGACTCTTTCACGTGACCGCAGAGACAAAAATCACTAAAGATGCGAGTGTGGCGACCCTCGCTGATGCAAAAGTAGGCGATCAAGTCGGTCTTTCATACCGTCGGGTCGACGACAAAACCCTCAATCTCGTTTCATTGCGAATTGGTCCGAAAACGGAGCTGAAAAAAGAAGAAAGCAAATAATCCGACCCGGTTCATTTCGAGCGAAGGCAGGTTCGTTGCTGAACCTGCCTTTTTCGTTACTTACATTCACCGCCGCGGTGGCGCAGCAAAAGGCGACAATTACGTTCATTCGATCTCATCCGATTGCATCGACCTTGCGCGTTACGACAAGCAACGAAAGGAACTAACCGTCCGATTCACCGGACGTGAAACAAACCGATTCTATCGTTACGGGAATGTTCCGGCTGATATTTGGGGAGAATTACAAAAACTCAATGCCGGCAGGTACGGGAGTAGGACCTTCTTCGTCCACGGCGTTGTCGATCACCCGACGAAGTTTCCTTACCAAGCGATGGTGGTGACCAACTACGAAATCGTGGCGAAGAAAAAAAAGGCCGGAGACTCACAATGAATGAGCTCCGGCTTGATAAAAAATCTGGCGGCAACCTACTCTCGCGGAATCTATAAAACCACTACCATCGGCAAGGCTGCGTTTGACGGCCGTGTTCGGAATGGGAACGGGTCGGGCCACAGCTTTATGACCACCAAAGTGTCCTGAGGACGGCCGCTGTTTTTGCAGCAGCGATGCAACCTCGGTCGCACGCACATCCAGCACTAAAAATTTGCAAAGATCGTCGCGAAGCACAGCTTCGGGAAATTCCCTGAAAACTACACACAGGCTTTCTGCTTTGATTATGGCAATTCCAATTCGCGAGTTAAAATCGCATTTAATCACCCCGGCAAACGCCAGAATAAAAAAAGCAATCAAGCCGCACGACCGATTAGTATCAGTCCGCTAAACGCCTCACGACGCTTGCACGCCTGACCTATCAACCACGTGGTCTACATGGGGTCTTTAGGAAGCTTGCGCTCCGGGAAACAATATCTTGGGATGAGCTTGGCACTTAGATGCTTTCAGCGCTTATCTCTTCCGCACATGGCTACGCAACGATGCCCCTGACGGAACAATTGCCACACCAGAAGTGCGTCATTCCCGGTCCTCTCGTACTAAGGAATGAACCCCTCAAGTTTCCTGCGCCCACAGTGGATAAGGACCGAACTGTCTCACGACGTTCTGAACCCAGCTCGCGTACCGCTTTAACCGGCGAACAGCCGGACCCTTGGGACCTTCTCCAGCCCCAGGATGCGATGA
>DATHEW010000057.1:0-5222 GCA_035318425.1 Candidatus Acidiferrum sp.
CGGGATCATCGTGACAGCCAGCGTGCCGCCGCGCCGCTCATGATTCCGCTCGGAGCGGTGGTGATCAACAACTCAGGAGAGACGCCGGAGCAAACCAGCTCGCGGATCATTGCCGAGGTGGAGAAGCGGCTGGCGGCGAGGGGATGAAACCACGAAGGCACAAAGACACGAAGAAGGGCAGGAATGGTGTCGGCATTTCGTGCCTTTGTGTCTCCGCGGTTCATCCATGAACTTCGTTTACTGGCTGGGGTGGACTTTCTTCCGGCTGATCTTCGCCACGTATTTTCGCTGGCGTCCTTACAATGCTGAGCGCGTTCCCCGGGCCGGCGCGGTGATCCTTGCTTCGAATCACGCCAGCTTCCTTGATCCGCCGATCGTGGGATCGCCCTTGAAGCGTCCGTGCAGCTTCCTCGCACGCGACACGTTGTTTCGCTGGCGACCCGCGCGATGGCTGCTCACGAGATGGCAGGCCATTCCGGTCGATCGCACCGGGAGCAGCCCAACCGGATTGAGGAACATCCTCGGTGCGCTACAGCAAGGTCGCGCGGTGGTGCTGTTCCCTGAAGGCACGCGCACGCGTGACGGCCACCTTCAACCGGCGCGTTCGGGCATCGGGTTGTTAGTGGTGAAATCCGGCGCGCCCGTCGTTCCCGTGCGAGTCTGGGGCTCGATGAAAGCGTACGGACGGGACGTAAAGATTCCTAAGCCCCGCCAACTCATCCTGAAATATGGCGAGCCAATGCGCTTTGAAGCGCTACTGGCAGAAGCTAAAACGTGTCCGAAAGATCGCTTGAAGCAGATTTACCAGGAGATCGCAGATCAGATCATGCAGGCGATCGCGAAGCTGGAGCCGAAGGAAGACTGAAGGAGAGTAAGAAGGAGATTACGATTGGGAAGAAAACCGGCGCTCGGAGATCTTAATCCTAATCGTATTCTGAATCCTACTCTCCCCTCCCCTCAGTAATCGTACAACCCAGCATCCCGCGTGTACCCGCCGCCGCCACCGGCCCCTTCCTGATCGCCCATCAAATCACCGAACACATCGCCCATGTCTTCCTCGATCTTTTCCGGATCTTCACCGGCTTCGAGACGCTTGATGGCGATGTCCATCTCCTTCGGCATGGCGCCGGGCGGCATGACGTCCTTCATCTTCTTCATCATCTGCGCGAGATGACGCGGGTTGTTTTCGTCCATGTGCTCCATGTCACGCTCGAGTTCGCTCATCGCACGCATGATCCGCGGATCGTCCATGTCCGGCATCGCTTCATCACTAGGCTCACCGCCGCTGGTTGCGGAGGGTTCCTTCAAGCCGCGCGTCATGGCGAATTGGCTCATCTGCTTCTGCAATTTCTTATTGCCGCACTTGGGGCACACCGGCACGCGATCCGGGTTCAGGCGTTTCGAGAGAAAGCTGAAAATCCTGCGGCATTTCGGACACGCAAATTCGTAAATTGGCATAGCTGCAAAACCCATTACTCGAAAGCGCGCGTCACTTCCAGTGTCCACGCAACGAACGCCAGGGCAAACGCATCAAAACGCGCCAGCGAGGTGGGATTCGTCGCGCTGCGATGAGTCGGACCGCGTTCGAAGCGTATGCCATGTGTGCGTCCGCTGAACGCGGACGAAATGGCCGCAGCGCTGCCAGTTCCACTATCCTTTCCGCTTTGATGCGATTGCCATGCAACGAGACGGTGCGCGATCCTTGGCCGCCCCGGCTCTTCCCGCTTTCATCCGTCCGAGCTGACGGTCAAAATCGCTTCAGATGTTTCGCTCCAATTCATCATGCGTGTCCTGTTGCTGAACCACACATTCCATCCCGATGTGATGGCGTCGGCGCAGTACCTCACTGATCTCGCGAAAGAACTCGCCGCGCGCGGACACGAGGTGACGGTGATCAGCAGCCGACGCGCTTACGACGATCCCACCACGCAATTTCCCGCGCTCGAAATCTGGAACGGCATTCACATCGAGCGGGTGTGGACCACACGTCTGGGCAAGAGCGCCAAGTGGAAGCGCGTCGTGGATTTCGCGAGCTTCATCGTTTCGTGCGCCACGCGGATGGCGTTCACGCCGCGTCCCGATGTCGTCGTGGCGTTGACCTCGCCGCCTTTGATTTCATTTCTCGGCGCGTGCTTCGCGCGCTGGCGTCGATGCGGGTTCGTGTACTGGGTAATGGATTTGAATCCCGATGAAGCCATCGCCGCAGGATGGTTGAAGGAAAATTCCATTATGGCACGGCTGCTCCACGCGATGTCAGTGTTCAGCTTTCGTTCCGCCGCAAAAATCGTGGTGCTCGACCGCTTCATGCGTGATCGCGTGCGCGCCAAGGAAATTCCCGAACAGAAAATCGCCGTGCTCCCGCCGTGGTCACAGGACGACGAGGTGCGTTTCGACTCAAAAGGTCGCGAGGAATTCCGCGCCACGCATCAACTCAAAGACAGGTTCGTGGTCATGTATTCCGGGAACCACAGCCCGTGTCATCCACTGACGAACCTGCTGAGCACGGCGAAGGAACTGGCCACCAATGGCGACACACGTGTCGTGTTCTGCTTTATCGGCGGTGGCAGCGAGTTCGCGAAAGTGAAACAATTCGCCGCTTCGCACGCGCTACCAAACATCGTCTGCCTGCCGTATCAGCCGCTGGACAAACTCGCCGCGTCGCTCTCCGCGGCCGACCTGCACGTGGTGGTGATGGGTGATCCATTCGTCGGCACGATTCACCCGTGCAAGATTTACAACATCCTGAAAGTCGGCGCTCCTACTCTTTACATCGGCCCCGAAGAAAGCCACGTCACCGACATTTTTCGAGTGCTCGCCACGCCAATCGCCATTGCCCACGTATCACACGGAGACGCTGCGAGGACTCTTTCGGCAATAGACGCGGCGCGTAATCAGCGGTCGCGACCGGCCGTCAGCGCCTTCTTCACTGAGCATTTTTCGAAATCCGTTCTCCTGAAATCGCTGGCGGACATGGTGGAGAACAGCGCACACCCGCCACGGCCATCCAAGACGAACGATTGAGGGGTTAAAAATTACCGGGCATTTTTCTCTAAGGTCTCTGGGCCTTTCCCCGATACAGCCTTGACTATGCGCGCGATGAGTCTTGAATCGCGCAGTTAGACGGCGAGAACCCTGACGCATGCTTCCGCAGATTCAGCAGCACCTGCCACCAGTCTCCGCGCTGGTGATGACATTGGTCGGCTTTTGCCTTTCGATGGCGATCATCCCGTTCATCCTGCTCAAGTTCGCCTCCAGGATGAGTCACCGGCGCGAACTGCACCAGACGCACAAAATGCCAGTCCCGCGTCTGGGAGGAATTCCACTGGGCATCACCTTCATTGTCGCATCAGTAGTGGCGTACTTCTGGATTCCTGGCGGGCCCACGCCGGAATCAGCGCGCATTGGGATTACCGTGACGACATTGCTCATGCTGGGCCTGGGACTTTGGGACGATTTCTCCGCCCTCGGCGCCCGCAAGAAATTGATCGGCCAAATCCTGATCGCTTTGCTCGCCTTCGCGTGGGGCATGCGCATCGAAACGTTCAAGAACCCTCTCACCAGTCACGTGTACCAGTTCGGTTTCGGGTTCTCGATTCTGGCGACCGTCCTTTGGCTTGTCGCGATGACGAACCTGATCAATCTCATCGATGGCATCGATGGCTTGGCGGGCGGCATTTCCCTCATGCTGATGCTGCTGCTCGCCTACGTGGGCGGGGCGCAACATCCGTTCCTTTGCGGCATCGCCATGGCAATCGGTGGCGCTCTGCTCGGGTTCCTGCGCTACAATTTTCCGCCCGCCAAAATTTATCTCGGCGACGGTGGTGCTTACATGCTCGGCTTTCTCATCGGAGCGCTGTCGCTGCAAAACTCGAACAAGGGAAGCATCGCTGCGGCATTGATCGCTCCGGTGTTTGCCCTCGGTTTGCCGATCCTGGACGTCGCGCTTTCCATCCTGCGCCGCGGATTGCAGGGTCTGCCGATCTTCCGTCCAGATCGCCGGCACATCCATCATCGGCTACTGCACGCCGGCTTCTCGCGTCAGCGCGCCGTGCTGACGCTTTACGCTATTTCGATCGTATTGCTCGGCATCGCGCTGATCGCGTTTTGGTCCGAAGGCCGGCTGACCCCGATTCTCTTTGGCTGCGCCTTCCTGCTGTTGCTCGTGATTACGCCGAGTCTCGGACTTATTCGCAATTGGCTCACGGTGGGCAACGTCCTCGGAAATTCATTTGAGATGCGCCGGGAAGTCCAATATGCGCTCCTGCTCCGCACCTGCCTGGAACGCGAAGCGGAACGCTGCGAGTCCGTCGAGGAACTCTGCGGCGAGTTACAAACCATGGCGCGCAAACTTGGGTTCGCCGAGCTGCGCCTCGACGCCGCGGACGGCTTGCGCCACTGGACAGCCGCCGACATCCCGGAAGGCGAGTTGATTGAAGCGAAGCACGAGCTACACGTGGAAGGCAAAGTCGTTCATCTCACCTTGAAGGCATCATTGCTCGTGATGAATGAGCGAAAATTTGACGTTCTCTCCGAGTTGGTCGCTGAAGCCTGGCTGCAGGCATCACGCCGCTGGTCGAAGTCCCGCAATCTTCCTTTTGCTTTCGAGAAAAAACCGGATAAGGCACCGGCGCTTCCTGACGCCGGCACGGTGGGTTCCGTCGGCTGATCAACGCATCCGCTTTCGCGCGGCACATTCCGGCACCACGGCGGAGGCATCGAGTTCGATGCTCGTTTGCCGTCCGAGGAAATCGAGCAACACCTGCACGCGTTGCCTGGCCGGGAACACTTGCTGAACCACCGCGCGCAATCCGTGAAAGGCGCCGCCAGATATTTGCACCGGCTCACCCGGCTCCACCAAGTCCGCGATCACGTAGAGTTCCCTATCGCCGACGTGCTGACGCAGCTCCGCGACCGCCGCGTCGGGGATCGTCGGCACCTGTCCGCCGAAGTTCACCACCCGGCTCACTCCCGGAGCGTGCCGCACCAGAGGCAGCGACTCGTGCGGGTTAAACCGCGCAAACAAATAAGCGGGGAACAACACCTCCGTCACCCACACCGGCCCGCGCACGCTGCTCCGCTTGAAGCGAATGCGTGGCAGGAAAACTTCAATCCCTTCCTGACGCAAGTGGGCCGCCGCGATGTGCTCGTGCTTCTGTTGCGATTGAAGGCAAAACCATGCCGGTTCATCAGCCTGCATGGGCTCATCCTTCCGCTCGCTCATC
>DATHEW010000058.1:0-2493 GCA_035318425.1 Candidatus Acidiferrum sp.
ACTCGCCAACGAGAATGGCACGCGCGCCACAATGCGCGAGGCGTTCGACATCCGCGCGGGTGTGAATGCCGCTTTCGGCCACGAGCAAAACATCATCGGGCGAGCCGACACTGGAGAAGAGCCGGTCCGCGAGACGTTCCGTGGTTCCGAGATCGACGGTAAACGTTTTCAAATTGCGATTGTTCACACCGATCAAGCGCGCCTCGATGCGCAATGCGCGTTCAAGTTCTTCTTCGTCGTGAACTTCCACCAACACGGCGAGCCCGGCTTCCGCTGCGAGACGGTGAAAACGTTCGAGCTCCCCGTCTGTGAGAATGGCGACGATCAGCAGGATGGCATCTGCTCCCCATTCGATGGCTTCCATGATCTGGCGCTCGTCGATTATGAAATCCTTGCGCAGTAGCGGCAGAGCCACGGCGCTGCGAATCTGTTTGAGGTAAGCGAGCGAGCCTTGGAAAAACTTCTCATCCGTCAGCACCGACAGGCAACTCGCTCCCGCCGCTTCGTATTGCTGCGCGATGCGAACCGGATCGAAATCTGCGCAAATGACGCCGGCCGAGGGCGACGCTTTTTTTACCTCGGCAATCAGCGCGATTGACCCACGGCGCGGATGTCTCAGGTTGCAAGTGAACCCGCGATGATCACCGCGCTTTGTCAGCGCGTCTTTCAATGTCTGCACGGAGATGATCTCATCTGGCAGTGCGGCGACTTCACGCTTCTTCTGATCAACGATGGTTTCCAGGATGTTAGACATGGCTTCGCAATGACGAATGACCAATGACGAATGACCAATGAACCATCCATGAGGAATGGAGTTGTTTCGCAGGTTGCTCTCTTGTCATTCGACATTCGATATTCGACATTTTTCTACTCCTCCTCATCCTTCACTCCCTGAATTCGTTTGGTGGGACAACCATTGCGCAGCCAGCCGTTGACGAACTGATCGAGATCGCCGTCCATCACCGCTTGCACATCGCTGGTCTGCACGCCGGTGCGAAGGTCTTTCACCATGCGATACGGCTGAAAAACGTAGCTGCGAATCTGGTTGCCCCAACTCACGCTCCCCTTCTCGCCGTAAAAACGATCCATGTCGCCCTTCGCCTGGTCCAGCTTCAACGCATAAAGCTTCGACACGAGCATCGCCATGGCGGTGGATTCGTTTTGCACCTGGCTGCGCTGAGCTTGCGACGCGGCGACGAGTCCCGTCGGCAAATGAGTCAGTCGCACTGCCGTCTCCACCTTGTTCACGTTCTGGCCGCCCTTGCCGCCAGCACGAAACGTATCACGCAGAATTTCGGTTTTTGGAATGACGATGTCCGCTTCCTGAATGTCGCTCAACTCAGCCACGACATCGACGCTGGAAAAACTCGTGTGACGGCGTTTGTTGGAATCGAACGGTGAGATGCGCACGAGGCGATGCACGCCGCGTTCCGCCTTGGTGAAGCCATACGCGTTCTCGCCTTCCACGCGAAACGTCACGCTCTTCAATCCCGCCGAGTCGCCCGCGAGCGCATCGGTCACTTCCCATTTCCATCCGCGGCTGTCGAACCATCGCCCATACATGCGAGACAACATCTCCGCCCAATCCTGCGCCTCGGTGCCGCCCGCGCCGGCCTGGATGCTGAAGATCGCGTTGCGCGCGTCATGCGGACCGTTGAGGAGAAAGCGAAGCTGAAGCGTTTCGAGGTGTTGGTGGAACTTCACGAGGTCTGCATCCATCTCGGCTTGCAGGCTCTCCTGCTGCGCGGGTGGCTCGCCCTCGGCCAGCTCGAGCATGGTGCGCATGTCGTCGAGCTGTTTCTCGGCGGCAATGAGGGGCTCGGTCTTCTTGCGGAGTGAAGACGCTTCGTCGATCAGCTTTTGCGCCTGCTCGCGATTGTTCCAGAACGTGTCCCCCGACATGAGCATTTCGAGCTCGGCGAGACGCCGTTGACAGCCTGGTACGTCAAAGAAACCTCCGCAAGTGAGACACAGTGTCGGCGGCGGCTTCGAGCTGGGAACGCGTCGTTTCGAACATGGCGGCGGAAGATAACGGGCGCGTGACGAATGTCGAATGTGGAATGCGAGATGAAGCGTCTCTTGAACTTGCGTTGCGCGCAGGGCAGATGCATCAAAACGGAAATGGTCGAAATGCCGCGCTGCGGCCATTCCGTCCGCGTTCAGCGGGTGGCCCGAGTGGCGCACGCCTCGATCGTTCGGACGGGCCGCTGAACGCGGCGCGACGAGTCCCACCTCGCTAGTGCGTTTGATGCGTCTGCCCGGGCGTTGCGCGCGCTTGCCCTCCACTGCGCTGCCGACTACAAATCCGCGACCCCGGTTCGCAGGAGAAATCATGAGATTGCTCGCAAGCATCACGATGGTTGGGCTCACGCACATCACCATCGCAGCCGAACTCGAACTGTCGCGCACCGGGCAGGTGACGGTTCGCACAATCCCCCTGAACGCAATCGTGTCGCTGGAAGTGACCAATGCTCTCACGGGCATATGCACGAA